>NZ_JAAVUO010000059.1:0-15668 GCF_012163165.1 Natronococcus sp. JC468 | reverse complement strand
CAAACCACGCTGACTCTTGTTCATCGAGAACAATACGCTTCCAAGGGGGTCAACGCTTTCGCAGACCACTCTTCGGCGAGCGCGCTCCCGGCCGTAATCTATTGCTCGAGGGAGTCGGGCGAGCGCGTGACGCAAACCCCAAGTCGCGGCCGCGAGAGTCCTCGAGTATGTACGAGGCCGTCCGCGCCCACCCCGAGGGACAGAGCACGGTCGCCAGGCTCGCGAAGCGGGCGGCCGACTACGGCTACGAGGGCGTGGTCGTGCGCAACCGCTCCGGATCGCGGGCCGACTACGACGCCGACGCGATCGCGGACGAGTACGGGATCGACGTCGTCGACGGCGTCGAGATCCGGGCCGAGACCCCCCAGGAGGCCAGCGGCGCGGTCGGCAACTACCGCACCTCGCGGACGATCGTCGCCCTCGAGGGCGGGACGAACGCCCTGAACCGCTTCGCGGTCGAGCAGGCGAAGGTCGACGTGCTGGCGGGACCGATGGCGGGCGACGGCGACGTCAACCACGTGCTGGCGAAGGCGGCCGTCGAGAACGGGGTTCGGATCGAGTTCGACCTCTCGAGGGCGCTCCGGGAAAGCGGCGGACGACGCGTGCGAGCGATCCAGTCGCTGCGCAAGCTCGCGGAGATCGTCGACTACTACGACGCACCGTACGTCGTCAGCGCGGACCCGGCGTCGCACCTCGAGCTTCGCGCGCCCCGGGAGCTACAGGCGTTAGGCGAGGAGATCGGCCTCTCGAGGGCGTTCGTCGCGGACGGCCTCGCCGAGTGGGGCCGAGTCGCCGAGCGCAACCGACACGTCCAGTCCGAGTCGTTCATTGAGCCGGGGGTCGAACGGGGCAGGTATGAAGAGGAGCCTCGATGAGCACGCGAATCGCTTCGACGAGATCGCCGGCGACTACGACGACGATCAATCCGCTGAGTACCGCGCGTGTGCGAACCTGGTGATCGAACACGCCGCACCCGACGGCGACGACGTCGTCCTCGATCTGGGAACCGGCACGGGTGCCATCGCACTCGCGCTCGCGCCCGACGCCGAGCGCGTGGTCGGCCGCGATATCAGCGAGGGGATGATGGACGAGGCACGAACGAAAGCCCAGGAGGAAGGCTTCGAAAACGTCGAGTTCGATCGGGGAACCTTCCGCGAGCCCGAGTACGACGGGCCCGTCGACGTGGTGACGTCGAACTTCGCGATGCACCACCTCTCCGACGAGGAGAAACGGGAGGCGATCGAGGTCATCGCCGGCCTCGAGCCCCGCAAGTTTGTCCTCGGCGACGTCATGTTCTTCGGCGAACCCGATCCCGAGGAACCCTTCTACTCGCCCGACGTCGACGATCCCGCGACGGTGGGCACCCTCGCGGACGCCTTCACGAGCGCGGGCTTCTCGCTGACGGCCGTCGAGCGGGTCCACGACCAGGTCGGCGTCCTGGTCGCCGAGCGCGGCCCGGGGACCGACGGCGAGCCCGAAACGGACGCCCGGATCGACGGATGAAACACCTCCCGAAACACCTCCGGCCCCGGTGGCGCTATCTCGTCCTCGAGCTCGAGGCCTGGCCCGACGCCGAGATCGATCGACGGGCGTTCCAGCGGGAGTGTTGGTACGCGGGTCAGAACCTGCTCGGCGATCCGGGTAGCGCCGCGGCGGATCTGACCGTCGTCCGGTTTACCTTCGACGACGGCGCGGGGTCGGCGATCGTTCGGGTCCGCCGGGGCGAGACCGAACCCGCCAGGGCGGCGATCGCTTGCATCGACGAGATCGACGGCGCTGCGGTCGGCGTCCGGGTCAGCGGTATCAGTGGCACGATCCGTGCCGGTGAAGAAAACTATTTAGGACGCGGCCGGCAAGATTCGGAGGAGAGAAACGTCGTGTTCGGGAACGAAGAGCGAGTCGCCGTCGTGCGCGACGGGTCTGCAGACGTGCGACTCGATGACGCGTTCGCGGGCGCGACAGACCTCGATTGCGATTTCGCGTGATACTATGCAGGGACAACAACAACAGCAGGCGTACGACCGCGGCATCACGATCTTCTCGCCCGACGGCCGACTCTACCAGGTCGAGTACGCTCGCGAGGCGGTCAAGCGGGGTACAGCAAGCATCGGCGTGCGGACCGACGACGGCGTCGTACTGGCCGTCGACAAGCGAGTTCCGTCGCCGCTGCTCGAGGACTCGAGCGTCGAGAAGATTCACAAGGCCGACGACCACGTCGGCATCGCCAGCGCCGGCCACGTCGCCGACGCGCGCCAGCTGATCGACTTCGCGCGCCGCCAGGCCCAGGTCAACCAGCTGCGCTACGGCGAGCCGATCGGCGTCGAGACGCTCACGAAGGAGGTCACCGACCACATCCAGCAGTACACCCAGGTCGGCGGCGCCCGACCGTTCGGCGTCGCGCTGATCGTCGGCGGCATCGACAACGGCGAGCCGCGACTGTTCGAGACCGATCCCTCGGGAACGCCCTACGAGTGGAAGGCCCTGGCCGTCGGCTCCGACCGCGGCGAGCTCCAGGAGTACTTAGAGGAGAACTACGACGACGAAGCCGACCTCGACGGCGGTATCGCGCTCGCGCTCGACGCGCTCGCGTCGGTCAACGACGGCTCCTTGCTGCCCAGCGAGGTCGGTCTCGCGACGGTCGACGCCGAGACCGAGCGCTTCGAGCAGTTCGACTACGACCGCATCGAGGACCACCTCGAGGAGAACGACCTGCTCGACGACGGCGAGGAGACCGACGAAGCCGACGAGTAACCGGCTCCGGGCGGTAAAACGCCGGCAGGAAAAGCTCTTTTACCCGGCCGGAGGTATGCTCGGGTATGATATCGCTCGACGAGGCGGTGACGGCGCGACTCGAGTCACACGGGGCGCGCTTCGAGGTACTCGTAGACCCGGACGCGGCGCTGGCGATCAAACGCGGCGACTTCGAGGGCGACCTCGAGGACGTCATCGCCGCCGAGGACGTCTTCGAGAACGCCTCCCGGGGGGACCGACCCGCCGAGAGCGATCTCGAGACGGTGTTCGACACGACCGATCCCATGGAGATCATCCCCGAGGTCATCAGGGAAGGGGAGATCCAGATCACGGCCGACCAGCGCCGCGAGATGCAGGAGCGAAAGCGCAAGCAACTGATCGACACGATCACGCGCAACGCGGTCAACCCGCAGATGGACAACGCCCCGCATCCACCCGAGCGAATCGACAACGCCCTCGAGGAGGCCGGCTTTACCGTCGATCCGATGGAACCGGTCCAACAGCAGGTCGACGAGGCCCTGGACGCCCTGCGGCCGGTGATTCCGATCCGGTTCGAGGAGGTGACGATGGCGGTCCAGATCCCCGCCGAACACGCCGGCAGCGCCCAGGCGAAGATCCGCGAATTCGGCGACCTCGAGCGCGAGGAGTGGCAGGCCGACGGCTCCTGGATCGGCGTGTTGACGTTCCCGGCGGGACTGCAAAACGAGTTCTACGACACGGTCAACGAACACTCCAGCGGCGAGGCCGAAACCGAGCTCGTCAAGGACAAGGACGACCTCAACACTCGATAGCGACCGATTCGCTCCGCTTCTCGATCGAGGGCGCCGGCCCAAGCCGCATCGTGCACTGGATTCAAGACGATCGGCGGCGTACTCCGAGCTATGACCCGCGACCGTTCGACGGAGGTGTTCGACCGCCATCCGTAGCGTCCGAACGCGCGCGTCGCTCGGGCGACGGTCACGGGCCAAGGGTAGCGACGGACGAGCCGTCCCGAGCGACCACCGCCGTCCCCGAACACGACAACTCGTATGAACGCGATCATCGCCAAGCGAGTCGACTCCGGCACCGCAGACACGACCGAGATCCGCGAGCTCGCCGAAGCCGCGGGCTACACCGTCGTCGGCGAGGTGACCCAGTCCCGAACGGCCGACGCGGCGCTCCAGCTCGGCGAGGGGAAAGCCGAGGAGCTCGCCACGGTCGTCGAACGGACCGACGCGGAGACCGTCATCTTCGACAATCGGCTGGGACCCTACCAGACGTACAACCTCGGTCAGCTGTTGCCGGAGGGCGTCGAGGTCATCGACCGGTTCACGCTGATCCTCGAGATCTTCGGTCAGCGCGCCCAGACCCGGAAGGCCCAGCTTCAGGTCGAGCTCGCGGAGCTGCGCTACGAGCTCCCGCGGGCCGAGGCCAAGACGAGCCTCGCCAAGCGCGAGGAACACCCCGGGTTCATGGGGCTGGGCGAGTACGACGAGAGCCGCGAGCAGGACATCAAGGATCAGATCAGCCGTATCAAGGACGAGCTCGAGCGGATCGAGCAGACCGAGGAGCACCGCCGCGAGCGACGGCGCGACTCGGGATTCGACCTGGTCGCGCTCGCGGGGTACACCAACGCCGGGAAGTCGACGCTGCTTCGCCGGCTCGCAGCGGACCTCGACGTCGGTGAGAACGAGCAGCTCCACCCCGACCTCGAGACGACCGCCGAGTCCCAGGACAGGCTGTTCACGACGCTGGGGACGACGACCCGCCGGGCGGCTATCGAACCCCGGGACGTGCTGGTGACCGACACGGTCGGGTTCATCAGTGACCTGCCCCACTGGCTGGTCGAGTCGTTCAAGTCGACGCTCGACTCGGTTTACCGGGCGGATCTCGTCTTGCTCGTCGTCGATGTCAGCGAGGACGTCGACGAGATCCACGAGAAACTCGTGACCAGCCACGACACCCTCTACGAGCGCAACGAGGCGCCGATCGTGACGGTGCTGAACAAGATCGACCAGGTCAGCGAGGACGAACTCGCCGAAAAACGCGAGGCCCTGTCGGCGCTCGCGCCAAATCCCGTCGCCGTCAGCGCCAGGGAGGGAACGAACGTCGACGCCCTGCTCGATCGCATCGACCGCGAGCTGCCCGCCTGGGAGCAGGAGCGGCTCGTTCTCCCGATGACCGACGACACGATGAGCGTCGTCTCCTGGCTCCACGATAACGCCCACGTCGAGGACGTCAGCTACGGCGACGACGACGTGCTCGTCTCCTTCGAGGCCCGCCCCGCGGTCGTCTCGCAGGCCCGTTCCCGCGCGAGCGATCTCCAGACGGCCGCGGCGGAGTCGGCCTGACGGTCCGGGAGCGACCCGGTGTCCGGCCTCTAGGCTTATGGTGGAGCCGTCCGCACGTCCGGACGAATGACGGACGTTACCGTTACTACGACCGACGGACTGGACGGGAGAGAGGTGACCGAGTACCTCGGCGTCGTCTCCGGAGAAGCGATCATGGGTGCGAACGTCGTCAGCGACATCGCCGCCGGCATTCGGGACGTCGTCGGCGGGCGTAGCGACTCCTACGAGAAGAAAGTCGAGAAGGGGCGAACCGAGGCGCTCGCTGACATTCGGATGGAAGCCGAGGAGCTCGGCGCCGACGCGGTCGTCGGCGCGACGTTCGACTACGAGGAGATGGGCGAGGGGATGCTCTGGGTCAACCTCTCGGGGACCGCGGTTCGAACGCGACGGCAGTAGCCGCGGTCCGGTCCGGAGCACTGCCGCGAACCCGTCCATATAAATCATTGAATTGAGTCGAATGGGGTATGGAACGTGTCGCAATCATCGGCGCCTCGATGACCCAGTTCGGCCAGCGCGAGGAGTGGATCCAGGAGCTCCTCGCCGAGGCCGGACTCGACTGTCTCGAGGACGCGGGCGTTGACGCAAGCGACGTCGAGCACCTGTACGTCTCGAACATGGCCAGCGGCGAGTTCGAGGGGCAGACCGGCGTGATGAACGGATTGGCCCACGACATCGGCGCGATCCCGGCGTACACCCAGCGGGTCGACCAGACCAGCTCGAGCGGCGGGGCGGGGATCTACGCGGCCTGGCAGTCCGTCGCCAGCGGCGCCAGCGAGATGACCCTGCTCGTCGGCGGCGAGAAGATGACCCACCGGACGACCGGCGAGGCCACCGACGTCATCGCCTCGCTGACCCACCCGGCCGAGTACAGGACGGGCGTGACCCTGCCCTCCTTCGCGGGGATGACCGCGCGTCACTATCTCGAGCGCTTCGACGCGCCCCGAGAGAGCTTAGCGAAGGTGGCCTCGAAGAACCACGCCAACGGCGTGGACAACCCTTACGCCCAGTTCCAGAAGGAGGTCGACGTCGAGACCGTCCTCGAGTCGCCGATCGTGGCCGACCCGCTGCGGCTGTATGACTTCTGTCCGATTACCGACGGCTCCGCCGCATTGCTGCTGTGCCCCGAGTCGGTCGCCGAGGAGCACGCCGACGAGTACGTCGTCATCTCCGGAATCGACGGCGCGACCGACACGCACGTCGTTCACGAGCGGGAGGATCCGACGGTGATGGGCGGGGTCGTCGAGAGCGGAAAGGGCGCCTACGAGATGAGCGGCTACGGCCCCGAGGATATCGACGTCGCCGAACTCCACGACATGTTCACGATCCTGGAGTTCCTCCAGATGGAGGGGCTCGGGTTCGCCGAGCAGGGCGAAGCCTGGACGCTCGTCGAGGACGGCTACACCGAACGCGACGGCGAGTTACCGATCAACACCTCGGGCGGGCTCAAATCGAAGGGCCACCCGCTGGGCGCCAGCGGGGTCGCCCAGGGCGTCGAGATCTATGAACAACTGGTCGGCGAGGCCGGCGACCGCCAGGTCGACGCGGAGGTCGGTCTCTGTTGTAACGTCGGCGGCTTCGGCAACTGCGTTATCACCACGATCATGGAGGCAGCACGATGACGATGGAAGCGACCCGATACGACGACGGCACGATCAGCTACCCCGGCCACCCGCGCAGCCGAAACGGCGCGGAACCGGTCGGAACGATCGATCTGAGCGAGTACACGGCCGAAGTGGTCACCTGGACGACCAGCACCGCGACCCCGCCGGGCGTCCGCGAACCCAACCACCTCGCGATCGTCGAGTTCGACGTCGGCGAGGTCGTCGAGGACGGCGACGAGACGTCGGTTCGGGCGCTCGTTCAACTGACGGACGGCGACGTCGAGACCGGCGACGAGGTCGAGCCAGTCTACACGGAAGAGCTGCGCGAACCCGGCGCGGGCATCAGGGAACCCGCCAGCCAGGACTGGGACGGCTACCGGTTCGAACCGGTCTGAGGGCCGTTAGCAGGCTCGAGCGCCCGTCGGGGCGACGATCGTTATCGGATCGGATCCGCCGACGCGTAGATCGCGTGCCCGTCCGCTCGAGCCGCGGCGGAGCGGTAAGTTAACCATTCCGACTTTCCGCGTCCGCGGTCGGATCGGCGGCGTTCGGTTAGGCGACCGATACCGACGTTTGACGAGCTGACTGTCCGGATCCCGTGAAAAGAACGTTTTAGGGGGGACCGTGTGTCGCCGGTATGAACAGACGCACTCTCATCGGGCTGGCGACCGGGGTCGGGACGGCGGCGCTGGCCGGCTGTCTCGGTACGTTCTCGGACGCGACCGGTTCCGAGGAGCGAAGCGGCGACGAACCCGACGGGACCGACGGGTCCGGCACGAGCGAGGCCGACGGGCGCGGCGAGGAGTCGCCCGATTCGGGCGCGAGCGACGAGACGGCGGGCGCGGTCGACGTGGTCGTCCGCAACGCCGGCTCCCAGCAGCGGACGGTCGACGTCTCGATCAGCCGCGACGGCGAGTCGGTGATCGATCGAGCCGAGACGCTCCCGGCCGGGGACGCCCTCGAGGTCGCGCTGCAGGAGGCGGGCACCTACGACGTGGCCGTCGAGACGGACGCGGGGCGGAGCGAGACGACGGTGACGCGGTCCGCCGACTGCGCGGCGGCCCGAACCGAGATCGCGGTCTCGGAGTACGGATACGAGACGACGAACACGAGTGCGTGTTGAGCCGAGCGCGCCGATTCGACCCCGTTTCGAGCGCCCGGACGCCGCGAAAGAGCGGGCGTCCACCCGTCTCCGCGCTCGCGTCGATTCGCGCTATCGCCGCAGTTTACCAACATAGTTTGGAATGAGCGTTTTTACGATCCCGCTCCTACCCGTAATCGGCAGGACGCCGCTCCACATCACCCATCCACCACCCACCACCTACCCACCCACCACCGACGGCTACCCTGCCAGCCGAACGACTTCGGTACCGTCGTTCACCCGCACCCACCACCCTACCGCGACGACGCTCCCGCGTCTCGCACACCCCTGTCGTCCGCCGGAGTCGCGTACTCCCCGCGCGATTCCGGTATCGTTCCTTTCCCGTACTACCCGATAGCCGCCCGGCCGTTCCGAGCCTCCGCGGTGCTGCGATCGAGTCACGAGGGGACGGGATCGACCTCGAGCGCGGCCGCCAGCATCGCCGTCTGTACCGTTCGTAGATCCGTCCCGCGGACGGTCGCCGCCGCGCGGAACCGCTCGCGGAGCCCCGCGGCTCGATCGGGCGCCGCGGCGAGTCGGACGAGTTCGAAGGCGTCAGGCTCGAGTCCGGCGACCGCGTCGAACGCGGCCGCGTCGTACAGCCGGGGGAACGCGGCGAGGACGTCGGCGACGATCTCGTCGGTGGCCTCGGCGCCGGGATCGCCCGCCGGAACCGGTTCCGTCGTCTCCGCGAAGTAGTCCTCGAGGTCGACGACCCCGGCCGACTCGTAGGCGGCCGCCGAGAGCGCGTCGGCGACCGGTCGGCTGACGTAGACGCCGACGAGGGAGAACCGTTCGGTCATGGTGGTCGCTTCGACCCCCAGCCAACAATAGCTATCGTCTAGGAGAGCTGGGCCGTCACGTCGGTCGCGGACACCATCCCGACGTAGTCGTCGCCGTCGACGACCGGGAGGTGCGTGATGCCCAGGCTGGTCATCATGGCGGCGATCTCCTCGAGGTAGAGATTCGGGGGGACGGTCTCGACGGACTCGGTCATCACCGCGTCGACGTCGACGGCCGTCGGATCGTGGCCCTCCGCGGCGGCCGTGACCAGGTCGGTGCTGGTCACGATCGAGGGTGGATCCGTCCGGACGACCAGCGCGCTGATCTCGCTGTCGCGCATCGCTGTCGCCGCCTCGGTCAGCGTCGCGTCCTTCGAGACCGTCTCCAGCGGCGTCGACATTACGTCCCGCACCTGCGTGCTATCGCTATCCATACCACCGGTACGCATTGGAGCGGTATCGGTGTTGTGACCGACGCCGATCTTGCGCTACTCGCGCTCGAGGACCACCACGCCGAGTAGAATCAGCGTGCCCCCGACGACCGTCGCCGTCGTGACGGGTTCGGCGAACAGCGCGGCACCGAGCCCGACCGTGACCGGGGGTTCGACGGTGCTGACGATCCCCGCGCGACTCGCGCCCACGTACCGCAGGCCGGCGAAGAACGCGATCACCGGAAGCGCCGTCGCGGGGACGGCGAGACACGCCAGGAGCAGCCAGGTCGACGGCGTCGTCGGGACCGAGAGCTCGCCCGTAGCCGCTCCGATCGCGACGAAGACTCCGCCGGCGGCGGGCAACACGTGTGCCGTGAGCACCAGCGGATCCACGCTGACCAGCAGCGCCCGCGAGACCGTGATGTAGACGGCGTAGGCGACCGCGGCCCCGAGCACGACGGCGACGCCGATCGGCGAGGCGCCGGCGGGATCGGCGCCAGTCACGAGCGCGACGCCGCCGAGCGCCAGACACAGTGCGACGACCATCGCGGGCGTCGCGCGCTCGCCGAACCCCGCCACCGCGATGACGACGACGAACGCCGGATAGGTGTAGAGGACGATCGCGACCAGCCCCGCGGTCATGTACTCGAGGCCGAGGAAGTACAGGCCGCTCTGGGTCGCGTAGCCGAACGCCCCCAGCCCGAGCGCGATCGCCAGCGTCCGCCCGCGAAGCACCGTCAGCCGACCGCGAACCGCCAGCAGCATCCAGACGGCGAGCGCCGCGAGCAGGAAGCGAAACGCGAGCACCGTCGGGATCGAGAGCGCGGCCCGCTGGGCGTAGAGCCCGAAGATGCCGAGGGTTCCGAACCCGACCCCCGACGCCAGGACCAGCGCGATTCCGATCCGATCGCGGGTCGGCGCGAGCCGCCCGGAGACGGTGTTCATGCCTGGTCCGTCTCGAGAGAGCGCTATAGAAATTGCTATCGGCTCGCACGGTCCGGGCGCGAAGCGTCGAGTCCGACGATCAGTACTGTAGCGACGGCGCGTCGCGACCCGCGTCGGTCCCGGTGAGCTCGGACGAACTCAGGCAGTGGATACAGCCCTCGAGGGTACCGTCGTTATCGCCGAAGACGCGGACGAAGTTCGCCGAGATCGGCGCGTCGCAGTTGTGGCAGGTTCGCATCGGCATCACGTCACATGTTACCACAGGACACTATCCGAGTTAACTCTATCGCCGCGCGCGGCGGTCGCTCGACGTGACCCGCGGGGCCGAAGCCTCGGCCGAGTAACGCGGTCCTACTCCGGGAGCGATCTCGTTCACCGAGACGAGCGTGAGAGATCGAACGACGTCGAAGGCCGAAAGAAGAGACGCGCGGCGTCGATTGCCGCTTACTGTCCGCCGTCGATCGAGACGTCCGAGACCGTCACCGAGACGTTCTCGACGGTGAGATCGATCGAACTGATCTCGTAGGTGCGGTCGTTGACGTCGACGGTGACGCCGTCGGTCTGGACCCCGGCCGAGTCGATCTCGTACGTTCGCTCGTCGATCTCGTAGGTGGGGAGTCCGTCGGCCGAGAGCTCGAGGCCGTCGATAGTTACGTGTTCGTCCTCGATGGAGGCGTCGATGCTGCCGACCTGGTGGACGCCGTCGGCCCCGCCGGCGGCGACCGCCCCCGCCGAGAGGAGGGTGACTGCCAGCGCCACCGCGATCCCGATCGCACCGAACCGCATCGTCGTTCCCATGTACGGGAGAGAACGGTTACGTACGCAATGAATGTATCCATCGTTGACCACGCGGAACGCGGGCGCCGCGGCGGTCGGGTCCCCGGGCGCCGAACCGATTCGGCGAGTCGGCCGCCGGGTCTTCCTCGAGGGGGCAGCTATTTCCACCGACCGCCACGAGGTTGGCGTATGGACGACGGGAAACAGGCCACGTTCGGCTCCGAAGGGGAGCTTCGAACCGACGGCGACGACGAGGAAGACGGCGCCGGGGACCCGGGGCCGGCGGAAAACGACTTCGGCGAGGAGCGCGGCGAGAACGAGACGAAATGCGGTGCGAACCGGTACGACGTCTCGAGCCTGCTCCAGAAGGCGGTGCGTCGGTCCGACGAGGAGGTCGCGGCGTGGGCCGCCTGGGAGCTGGTGCGGTCGGGGTTCGCCTGGAACTTCTGGGATCGGATCACCCTCTACGTCGTCGAGGACCTCCGGGCGGGCCACGACGTCGCGCTCGTGATCGACCGCTACGAGGAGCTGGCCCGCGAGCGCTGGTCGGAAAGCTCCTGGGAGGGCCGGCTCTGTGCGGTCCACGCCGCGCTGGCGGCCGCCCGGGCGCCCTCGAGCCGGGAGGCCTCCCACGCCGACGACTACTTCGGCGAGCTCTCGGCCGAGCGCGCGGCCGCCCGCGAGGACGGCCGGGAGCCGCGGTACGACCACCCCGCCGACGAACTCGAGCCCGGCGGGCGCTACGACGTCGCGTTCGACCAGCACACCTACGAGGGGAAGGCCCTCGGTCGGAACGGGCGCTTTTTCAGGACCCACGGCGCCCGCGTCGGCCCCGAGGGCGAACCGGAGCTGAGCCGCCAGTGGCGCCTCCAGAGCATGCGCCTCGAGGACCGGGAGTACGTCGACGAGGAGCTGGCACGCGCGGTCGAGCCCGTCGACCCCGACGACAGGTGGGGAACCGACGACGAGGGGACGGACGACGACTGAGCCGACCGATCGACGCGGACTGCGTTTGGGCCCGATCGCAGTCGTTTTCGCTTCCGATGTTGAGATATCGTCTCCGTATTTCCACCGAACGTCGAATCCATAGTGGAATATATACTGATTACTGGTCACCGGTGGCGATTTGATTGTTTGGTCTGGGTAATAATCAGGCTTATACGACGTCGTGCGTCCAGATATCGTAGACACGTGAGCCCGAACGTAACTCTCGAGTCGGATTCAGAACCGAACCGTGAACCTATCTGTGGTGAAAGCGGACACACGTCCGCAGGTGAGAGCGGAGGTGGTCGGCCGTGATCCACGGCAAGTGGAAGAACCTCCTGCTGGCGACGGCGATGTTCAACCTCGGATTCGTCATCTGGTTCTCGTTCGCGCCGTTTACGGGCGGGATCGCCGACGAGTTCGGCCTCTCGGTCGCCCAGCTGGGGCTCGTCTCGAGCGCGGCCGTGATCGCCGTCCCGGCCGGGCGGATTCTGATCGGCCCGCTGACCGACAGGTACGGCGCGCCCGTTACCGCCAGCGTGACGCTGCTCGTCGTCGGCGCGTTCTCGATCGTCAGCGCGTTCGCGACGACCTACGAGGTCTTTACCGTCTCGCGGGTGATCGCCTCGCTGGCCGGGATCACGTTCGTCATCGGGATCCAGCACGTCGCCGAGTGGTTCGAGGAGGAGAACCTTGGTCTGGCGGAGGGCGTCTTCGCCGGGGTCGGAAACGCCGGCGCGGGTCTGGGCGCGTACTTCACCCTTCCTCGGATCTTCGGCGAGGGGTACGCGGGACCGCTGTTCGCGACGAACTGGCGCGCCGCCTTCTTCTACACCGGCGTCCTCGCGGTCGTCCTCGGGGTCGCCTACTACGTCCTCGGCGACGCCGCCAAGAGTGAGGCCAAGCGGCGAGCGACCAAGGAGAACGCGAGCTTCGAGCAGTTCCTCTACGTCGGCACGCGCCACGGCGCGGTCGTCCTCGCGGCAGCGTACGTGATGACCTTCGGCCTCGAGGTCGCGATGAACGGCTGGCTCGGAACCTACTACCGCGAGGGGTTCGACCAGGGCGACGTCGTCGTCGCGGCGACGTTCGCTGCGACGTTCTCGATCGCGGCCGGACTGCTCCGGCCGATCGGCGGCTACGTCAGCGACGTCGCGGCGCGCCGGGAGCGGGACGTCCTGCCGTGGTTCGAGGGGCGGTACCGCGAGCAGTGGACCTTCGCGACGCTCGGGTTCGTCGTCGTTGCGCTGGTCGGAATGACCGCCGCCGGATTGACGGGGAACGTCTCCCTCGCGGTCGCCGCGGGCTTTCTCGTCGGGGTCGGCTGCGCGTTCTCCGAGGGCGCGATCTTCGCGCAGGTACCCGCGATGTTCCCGAACAACTCCGGCAGCGTCGCCGGCGTCGTCGGCGGGATCGGCACGATCGGGGGCACTGTCTACCCGCTCGTGTTCGCCGCGCCGTTTCTCCCCTCGCTCCACCTCGGGTACGCCGTCGTCGCCGCCACGATGCTTCCGATCCTCGCGCTGGCGGCGTGGGCGTTCCAGCCCGCCGTCGCCGAGCGCGCGACCGAGGACGGCTGGCTCGTCGACGGACGACCCGCGGGCGAGTCGGTCGTCTCGAGCGACGACTGACGACCGTCGAACCCGCCGCCGACGTCAGCTCTCGTCGGTCTCGAGTTCGAACTGTTCGTTCTCGGCGACGGCGTTGAGGACGATGCTGGTGTTGGACTGGTTGATGTCGGGATCCGTAACCAGCGCCTTGATCTGGTCGTTCATGTCATCGGTGTCCCTGAACTTCCCGATCGCGATGACGTCGTAATCGCCCGTGACCTCGTAGACGGACATCATCTGTCGGTGCTCCCGCAGGGACTCGGTGATCTCGGCGAGGGCGTCGCCCTCGACCTTGAGCTGCATCACGGCGGTCACGTCGTAGCCGGCCGCGTCGTAGTCGACGATCGGCGTGTACCCTCGGATGACGCCTTCCTCCTCGAGGTCAGAGAGGTGGTTCGAGACGGTCGTGACGGAGACGTCGAGCTCCTCGGCGAGGCTCCGAAGACTGGCCCGTCCGTTTTCGAGCAGTGCGTTTACCAGGTCTTTGTCTAGGTGTTCGTACGTCACTACGTGGAGCGTCTCGCTTCTGCTACTATGAACTTACGAATGTCAACTTTCATCCTGTCATCGATGGAAGGGAACGCTCGGAGGCGCGTACTCCCGCCGTACACGTCCGTCAGGCGCTCGCTTCCGCGATCGCCTCGACGTCCCGATCGTGCGGCGGCGCGACCCGAACCGCGCACTGTTTGAAGTGGGGCTCCCTCGAGCGCGGATCGACCGCGGGGAGCGTGAGGTCGTTGACGTCGGGGTGGTGGATCGGTAGCCAGACGACGCCGTCGGGGATCGACTCGTCGGCCTCGACGCGAACGGTGACCGACGCCCGCCGGGAGACGACGCGGCCGTACCGTCCGTCGGGACCGCCCTCGAGGTCGTCCGCGACGGCGACGGCCGTCGCCGGGCTCACGCGCGCGGTCGGCGGGTCGTCCTCGCGGGTCCGAACGCCGGTGTTGTACGCGTCGGGACGACGCGCGGTCGTCAGCGTGAGCGGGTAGTCGTCGTCGGTCGGTTCGGGCAGCGGTTCGGCCCGCGCGTCCGAAAAGCGGGCGCGGCCCGACGGGGTCGGGAACGACCACGACTTCGTTTCGCCGTCCGCCGTCCCTGTCCCCGTCCCCTCGTGGTACCGGTAGCCGCCCGCGGCGTCGGGTTCCGGCGCGGGCCACCGCACCGCCAGCTCGGCCTCGAGGCGGTCGTAGGAGATCCCCGAGAGGTCGGCGGGGGTCCCCTCGGTCAGCGCGGCGAGCTCCGCGAAGACGGGTTCGGGCTCCCGGGAGCCGTCGAACAGCCCCGGCGCGAGCCGATCGGCTACCGCGGCGATCAACTCGAGATCGGAGCCGACCCCCGAGGGCGTCTCGGTGGCGGCCCGAACCCGCGAGACGGTGCGTTCCATGTTGGTCGCCGTCCCCTCAGACTCCCCCCAGGTCGCGGCGGGCAAAACGACGTCGGCGAACTCGACGGTTTCGCTGCGGAAGGCGTCCTGCACGACGAGGAAGGCGTCCTCGAGGGCCTCGCGGACGCTCGTCGCGTCGGGCATCCCCGCGACGGGGTTGGTCGCGACGGCGTAAACGGCCTCGACGTCGTCGCCGATCGCGTCGACGATCCCGACCGGACCCGGACCCGGATCGTCCGGCAGCCGCGAGGCCGGAACGTCCCAGGTCTCCGCGACGGCCTCTCGGGCTCCGGGATCGTCGAACGGTCGCTGGCCGGGCCAGGTCCCCTTCGAGGAACAGACCCGAGTTCCCATCGAGTTCGCCTGCCCGGTCAGCGAGAACGGGCCCGAGCCCGGACGGAGGTTGCCCGTCGCCAGACAGAGATCGATCAGCGCGCCCGCGGCGTCGGTGCCGTTGACGCTCTGGTTGATCCCCATCCCCCAGTAGACGAGCGTGCGGTTCTCGAGGGCCGCGGCCAGTCGGTCGACGTCGGCCATCGAGACGCCCGCGCGCTCGGCCGCTCGAGCGGGGTCCGGCAGCTCCTCGCGGAGCGCGTCGAATCCCGTCGTCGCCTCGGCGACGAACGCCTCGTCGACCCGGTCGGTTTCGACGATTCGAGCCAGGACCGCGCGCGCCAGCGCGAGGTCGCCGCCGGGCTCGATCGGGACATGGTGATCCGCGACCTCGGCGGTCTCGCTCTCGATCGGGTCGACGACGAGCAGCTCCGAGTCCTCGGCGTCGGCGGACTGGTTTATCCACCGGAACAGCACGGGGTGGGCCGCGGCCGGGGTCGCCCCCCAGACGAGGTGGGTCTCTGCCTCGGGAACGTCGTCGTAGGTCGGCGGGGGCGCGGCGCTGGCGGGCGCGGCGGAGTTCGCCGTCTCCGCCG
>NZ_JAAVUO010000058.1:0-16162 GCF_012163165.1 Natronococcus sp. JC468 | reverse complement strand
CCTGCCGGCTGTGCGGGGCGGCAGACATCAGTACGCCCCAATCATTTTATCGTCAGCGGTGGTTTGGTCGGGTAGCAGCGTTTCCATAGGTGAATAGCGCCCTCTGAGCCGAAGTGAAGTGGCGGTGATTTTGAGACCACCACTGTCAGCAGCTTACACGTCGAATCAAATTGCGACCTTCCATAGAAACACCGCTATTCAACAGAGCAGATAATTGTTAGAGCAGACCGACCGACGTCAACATCATAAGGAGAAAAACGACTGTAACGACTATGGCTCCGATCGCGAGAGCCGTATTCTCCATTGCTTTTTGCTGAATCGGCATCGCCTCGTACTCCTCACGGAACGCCTCGAGATTCTCTTCGTTGTAGAAATACTTCGTCTTCAGTGCGAAGCGCTCGGTCACGGCACAACCAGTACAGACCGGTGACCCTTCGAGACGTTCCGTTTTGGTGTGACTAACACAGTTGTTACTACCGCAAGGTAGTCTGTCAGTGCTGATGGAGATCGAACTCGGCAATGATCAGCGCGTGATTACCACACTCGAGGCTCTCCCGATCGTAATCGTTTCGCACGAATCGAACAGAGCCTGCGGTAAACCATATATGGTTCATTATAGTGCTCTAATTAACGATATTGAGAATACAGTAACCTATATTGATTTCGTAACTGCTGTGGAACCCGGTCGATTTTTATACGTGTATGGCCGTGGTACGGCTGCGGAGCGCGCCGAGGGAGTGCCCTGACGATCGCTCCGCAAAAGTGTCCCTTGGAACGCTACCTGATCGTCCCTCACGGTGCCCTGCCGTCGCCGTGAGGAGACTTCCTCGAGAACCGCCGAGCGTGTCGACTGGACATCCAAACGCCAGACGACGCTGTGTCCGAACTCTCGGCTACGGAGGCGATCACGACGCGTTTGTCTGGATAGTTCTCGTCCGCTCGACGAGTCGCTCGCCGATCAGCGGAGCCCCGACGACGCCGCCGGCGGCGACGGCAGCGCCGAAAAACGTCGTCGACAGCGGCGGTTCGAGAGCGTACAGCAGCGCGAAGAGGCTCCCCGCGAGTCCGAAGACGACGAGGGCTGCGGCGACCTCGCGGCGGCTCGACGGAGACGCCGACGTCGTCGCAGTGACGGCGCGCCAAACGAGCCACGCGCCGACACCGCTTCCGACCGCAGCCACGCTCTCGAACGTGAGTCCGTACCCCAATCCGAGGGTTCCGATACCCACGGCGACGACGAGGACTCGAGCGGGCTCGGTGCCCCCGGCGGCGATCCCGTAGAGGGCGCCCAGCGCCAGCAGTCCGATGAGAACTCCGGCGACGACGTCGACGAGGTAGTGGACACCCAGAACCAGCCGAGCGAGCGAAACGACGGCGATCACGACGCCCGCGAGGGCGAACCGCGCGCGAGACCGTCGGTCCCGCCCGACGACGAGTGCGAACCCGCCCCACACCAGCGTGCTCCCGAGGGCGTGGCCGCTCGGAAACCCGTACCCGGTCGCCGTCGCCATATCGGCGACGACTCCTCGAGCGACGAGCGGGATCCACTCGAGGTCCGGCGGAGAACTGGCTCCCGGCGGTCGCGGGAGCACGAAGAACTGCTTGAGAACTCCGATGAGCGCGATGTACGTAAGCAACAGTCCGAAGACGAATAGTCCGCGCCGCCGCTCGATCCCCCAGCGCGGGAACCGCTCGCCGGCGACGTAGTACACGCCACAGAGCACGAAGAGAAACCAGACGTCGCTGAGTTGGGTCAGTAGCGCAAAGAGGACGACAACGGGTTCGTGCGCCGATCCGTGAAGCGCGTCGGTGAGTCCGACTCCTCGCCCGTCGCTGAGCGTCCACATACGGTCGTCTCCGGATTCGGTCCCCGTTAGCGTAGCGGTCCGCGCCCGGTGCCCCGCGAAGCGCACTCGACGACCGGTTCAGAGCGATCGCGCTGAGTTGCAGACGACGAGCGCGCTGCTCGCGGCCATCGCGACGGCCGCGAACAGCGGGTTCAACAACCCGGCGACCGCCAGCGGGATCGCCACCGCGTTGTAGGCGAACGCCCACGCGAGGTTCTGTCGAATCCGGCGGTGGGTGCTCGTCGCGACGGCGAAGGTCTCGTTGACGGCCGCGAGGTCGTCGCCGAGGATCACGGCGTCCGCGGCGTCGGTCGCCAGTTCCGTCCCGCTACCCATCGCGATACCGATGTCGGCGGCCGCCAGGGCGGGCGCGTCGTTGCTCCCGTCACCGACCATCGCGACCGTTCCTCTCGCGCGGAGCCGATCGACGGTCTCGGCCTTCGCCGCCGGCGGAACGCCCGCGAAGACTTCGTCGACGCCGTCCAGCGAACGGAGCCGTTCGGCCGCCGGGCCCTCGTCGCCGGTGAGGACGACGATCTCGCGGCCGTCCGAGAGGGTCTCGAGCGCGGCTTCGAGGCCCTCCCGGGGCGAATCGCCGACCGCGATCGCCCCGCGAGCGCGGCCGTCCCAGCCGACGGCGACCGGAACGCGTCCGGCGCCGCGGGCCTCGGCGAACCGGGGCTCGAGCGCCCCGGGGATCGACAGTCCGCACTCGCGGAGGTAGTCGGGATGACCGATGACGACGCGCTCGCCGTCGGCGACGCCGCTGACGCCGCGATCGTCCCGCTCGAACGACTCGACGGCGACGCCCTCACTGCCCGAATCGGTCTCGAGCGCGGCGTCCGCGATCGCCGCGGCGACCGGGTGCTCCGACAGGGCCTCCACCGCGCCGGCGCGCCGGAGCAGGTCGTCGGGAGCGACTCTGGGCGCGACGTGGACGCCTTCGACGGTCATTCGACCGGTCGTCATCGTCCCGGTCTTGTCGAGCACGACGACGTCGACGTCCGGCGCGTCCTCGAAGATCGCTTCCGCGGCGACGACGATCCCGCGTTCAGCCGCGCTCTGGAGGCCCGCGGCGATCGCCAGCGGCGTCGCGAGTCCGAGCGCGCAGGGACAGGAGACGATCACGACCGTCAGCCCGACCAGCAGGGCCGCCGACGGACTCGAGCCCGTCGCGAGCAGGACGACGGTCGCGAGGGACGCGAGGGTGACGACCAGCGGGACGAACACCGTCGCGAGCCTGTCCGCGAGACGCTGGACGCCGGGTCGGGAGCTCTGGATCGACCAGAGCATCGAGACGAGCCGATCGAGGGTGCTCTCGGCCTCGCGGCCGACCTCGAGGACGAGCGGCGCGTCCGTCACGACGGTTCCGCCGCGGATCGCGTCGCCCTCGGACTTCCGGACGGGGAGGGACTCGCCGGTGACTAGCGACTCGTCGACCGCGGCCGACCCCTCGACGACCTCGCCGTCGAGGGGAACCCGCTCGCCCGGGCGAACGAGCAGCCTGTCGCTGGGTTCGACCGCTTCGAGCGGGACCGTCTCACCGCTCTCGAGGCGCGCCTCGTCGACCCGCCGCTCGGTCAGCTCCGAGAAGAGCCCGGTCGCGCGGCGCTTGACGACGCTCTCGTAGTGGGTTCCCGCGGTGACGACGAGGACGACGGCGACGGTGACGTCGAAGTAGAGGTGGCCCCGGCCGAGGACCGTCGCGAGCGTGCTGTAGCCGTACGATCCCAGGGCGGCGGTCGCGACGAGCAGGTCCATGTTCGGCCGCCCCGCCCGGAGGCTGACGAACGCGCCCCGGAGGATCGGATAACCGGTGTAGAGGAGGATGAACGTCGTGAACAGCCAGATGTTCGCCGCGAGGAAGAAGCCGGCGTAACCGCCGAAGTCGGCGACCGGTTCGAAGCCGAAGTAGGTCGGGTACAGAAAGAGGACGTACCAGACCATCACCATCATCCCGAAGAACCCGCCCAGCAGGAGCGCGGCCGCGCGGTCCTCCGACGGGGTGTCGTCGGCCGCCGATCGCTCGGTCGCGGTGTAGCCGTAGCCCGAGACGATCTCAGGGAGGTCCGCGGCCGCGACCCGATTGGGGTCGTAGACGATTCGGATCGTATCGGTCGCGTAGCTGGCCGTCGCACCCAACACACCGTCCGCCTGCTCGACGGTCGTCTCAAGGAAGACCTCGCAGGTCGAACAGTGCATCCCGTCGACGGCGAGGTAGGCGTCCTCGCCGTCGAGGTCGTCGAGATTCCGGCTATCGGGCGCGTCCGCACCGTCTAGCCGGGCTCGAACCGCCGACTCGGGGGGCACGTCGTCGGCCCGCTCGAGGGTCCGCGAGACCTCGAGACAGCCGCGACAACAGTAGCTCCCGCCTCCGTCCGGGTCGACGATCGGCTCCGCCGGCGTCGGGAGGTCACAGAGGTCGCACACGTCGGACCTGGCCCGGGTCGTCGACGGTGCGGACGGTCGCGTGTGCGGCGGTGCGTTCTCGGTCATCGTCAGGTCGGGAGACGAACAGCGACGGCGGTGAGCGGGGGCGACGCCAGTGTCAGGGGGAGCATTCGAACGACGGTCGTCAGCCGACGGTTCCGTTTCCGTCGTCGCGGCGGGTGCCGTGTGCGACGACTGGCGACATCGCGAGGTAGAGTGAGCCGACGATCACCGCGACGTTAATCGCGCTGACGACTCCGGCGAGCCCCGAGTTCGTGACTCCGTAGACGACCACCGGGACGATTGCGAGGAGCCCGACGGCCGCCGCGTACCGCGGGGAGAGCGTCTCGAGCGTCATACGCACTGTTCGGGTTGTGAGACCCTTAATACTGGTCGCTTTTTTCACCGGTCGGGAACTACGGCCGGTGGTTAGTTCCTCCTTTCCCTATCCAACCGCATATGAGTTCGGCGACAGAACGAGACAGGGGCGATCGAGCGGTCGAATCCGACTCCGGGGACGCCGGAACGGTTCGCGAACTCGGCCACGACGAGTTCGACCCGATCGGAACGCTGATCCTGATCGCGATCTACTTCGCGATTCTGGTGTTGCTGTGGCTGTTCATGTACTTCGTGGAGTTCCTCGGTAACGGGCCGACCGTCGTCGGGTCGCTCGCGACGGTGGTGGGACTGGCATGAACATTCACACCTACGAGAAGGTCTGGCTGGCCGCATCGATGGTGTTGATCGTCGGGTTCATCGCGACGATCACGTACGGGGCCGTCGGCCCCGGCGTCTCGATGATCAGCGACGACGGCGGCTCCATCGACCCGTCCGAGATCAACGACGACGAGCGATTCGAGGAGACCGGCGTCACCCACGTCGGCGGGAACGAGTACGAAGTCGCCGTCCTCGCGCAGGCGTGGTCGTACTCACCCGACGAGATCGAAGTCCCCGCCGGCAGCGAAGTGACGTTTTACGTCACGAGCCCCGACGTGACCCACAGCTTCTCCGTGGTCGGGACGAACGTCAACACGATGGTCGTCCCCGGTCAGGTCTCGGAGATGACCGTCGAGTTCGACGAGCCCGGCGAGTATGGCATCCTCTGTAACGAGTACTGCGGCGAGTACCATCACACCATGGAGGGGACGCTGAGCGTCGTCCCCGAGGACGAGTTCGACCTGACCGAACTCTCCGTCGAGGCGCCCGACGAGGTCGAGGCGGGCAACGAGACGACGATCAACGCGACCGTCAGCGACGGGATGCGGACCGACCTCGAGACGACCGCGACCCTCGAGATCGGCGGCGAACAGTACGACGAAGACGTGACGATCGACGGCGACGGCAGCGAGTCCGTCGAGTTCGCGGTCGACGCCGACCGGCTGGGCGAGGGCGACCACGACTGGACGGTGACCGTCGACGGGGAGGAGGAGAGCGGAACGCTCTCGGTGGTGGACGGAGCGAACGACGATAGCGACGATTCGGAGGGGGGTGCCGACGATGCGTAACGCCTACGTCGATCAGTTTCCCGCGGAAGCGCGGGTGGTCAAGTCCGCCTTCTGGAGTTCGTTCCTCGCGCTGGCCATCGGCGGCGTCCTCGGCCTCGTACAGGCGCTCCACCGGACCGACGTTCTCCGGTTCATCGACTCGACGGACTACTACACCGTGTTGACCGCCCACGGGGTCTTGCTGGCGATCACGTTCACGATCTTCTTCCTCGTGGGAATCTTCACGTGGGCCGTGACGACCAGCCTGGACCGGGGCGTCGTCGACACCCGCTTCACCTGGTCCTGGTACGCCATGATGGTGACCGGAACGGTGCTAGTCGCCATCGCCATCTTCGCCGGCTTCCTCGAGGAGCCGCCGTCGATCCTCGGCTCGGAGCTGTACGCGGACGTGCTCTTTACGTTCTACTCGCCGTTGCAGGCCCACCCGATATTCTACGTCGGGCTGGTGCTGTTCGTCGTCGGCACCTGGCTCGCCGGGTTCGACTGGTTCCGGACGTGGTGGGCCTGGCGCGACGAGAACGCCGACGAGCGGATTCCGCTGCCGACGTTCATGGTGTTGACGACGACGCTGTTCTGGTACATCTGTACGCTCGGCGTCGCCCTGTCGATCCTCGTGTTCCTGCTGCCGTGGTCGCTGGGGATCGTCGACTCCGTCAACCCGCTGCTAACTCGAACGTTGTTCTGGTACTTCGGCCACGCCGTCGTCTACTTCTGGCTGATGCCGACGTATGTGATGTGGTACATCATGCTGCCGAAGCTTTCCGGCGGAAAGCTGTTCAGCGACCCGCTCGCGCGCGTGGTCTTCGTCCTCTTCTTGTTGCTCTCGACGCCGCTGGGAATCCACCACCAGTACCTGGATCCCGGCATCGCGGAGGGGTACAAGTTCATCGCGATGACGAACACGATGTTCCTGCTGTTGCCGAGCCTGCTGACGGCCTTTACCGTCGTCGCGAGCATGGAACACGGCGCGCGCCAGCGCGGCGGCGAGGGCTACCTGGGCTGGCTCACGGCCCTGCCGTGGCGCGATCCGGTCTTTACCGGGATGGCGCTCGCGGGTCTGATGTTCGCCGCGGCGGGCTTCTCCGGCATGATCAACGCGGGGATGAACATCAACTACCTCGTCCACAACACGTGGTGGGTCGTCGGTCACTTCCACCTCACCGTCGGCACCGCCGTCGCGCTGACGTTCATGGCGGCCGCGTACTGGTTCATCCCGCAGGTGACCGGCAAGGAACTGTGGAGCCGATCGGTCGCGCTGGGGCAGGTCCTGCTGTGGTTCGTCGGCATGACGTTCATGTCGAACGCGATGCACCGCTCCGGCCTGTTCGGGATGCCACGCCGAACCGCCGAACCTCAGTACCAGAACTTCGAGTTCGAACCCGCCGTCGGCACCGTCGCCGAGATGGACGCGCAGGTTGCACTCGGCGCCGTACTGCTCGTCGTCTCGCTGGCCCTGTTCCTGCTGAACGTGGTCCTGACGTCGTTCAACGGCACCAGCGATTCGATCCCGGACAACACCTACGCCGGCACGCTCTCGGGCCCCGAGGACGCCCCGGAGATCCTCGACAACCTCAAGCTCTGGACCGCCATCGCCGTCGTCCTCGTGATCTTCGCGTACACGCTCCCGCTGGCGAGCATCGTCGAGAGCGGCGGGCTGTTCGGCCCCGGCATCGACGGCCGTCAGCTCAGTCTCGGCGCCGATCTCGAGCCCGCCCTCGAGACGCTCCGGGAGGTGGTCGCCTAGATGCGCGTTTCCAAGGGGGCCTTGCTCGTCGGTATCGTCCTCCTCGTCCCGTTCGTGATCGAGTTGCGAACGGTCCTCTCGTGGTTCGGCGTCGAGATAACCGTCACGGAGTCGATCCTCGTCGGGCTCGCCCTCGCGCTCGCCATCACGGCGTGGGCGCTGTGGCCGCCGAACGGCGATGCGGAAGCGGCCGACCGCAGCTAGGCCGAACGGGACGGCGCTTCGCCTGGTCGGGACGAACGTCGCTCTCAACGAAACGAGCGACGGAAACTGTAGCGAATCGTTCGACCCTGAGACGATCGAACCCGTCGCGATCGCTGACGGATGCGGACGAAACGGAACCGCCGGTTCAGAAGATCGCCGAGAGACCGCCGAAGAACCCGACCGTAACGAGGAGCCGACCCAGACTTCCGAGGAAGGTCGCGATCGCGAATCTCACGTAATTCTGCTCGAGAACGGCGAACGCGTATATCGAGATCGTATCGGGGAAGAAGGGGATCGACAGCGCGATCGCGAGGCCACCGTAGCCGTACTCCTGGGCGAGCTGCACGGAGCGCTTCTCGGACCACTTCAGGACGTTCCACCGCGACCGTCGCAGCCAGCGCGTGATCGGGCCGGCACGCTTGACCTCCTGTCCGATGTGGAACGCGAAGACGCTGCCGACGGCTTTGCCGACCGCGCTCACGAGCATGATGCTCGAGAGGTGTGCCCACGACGGAAGGCCGAGATCGAGCGGTGCAACCAGCACGATCTCGCTCGGACCCGGGAGGGCGAACGCGATCAAAAACGAGTACACGAAGATGATTCCCATCCCTGGCCAGCCCGTCGCCGATTCGACGAGGGATTCAAGGCCACCTGCACCGACGACGAGTCGCGTCTCAAGGGCGAGTAATGATAGGTCAGTTACCATGTATGTGCGGGTGTATTCCAAATTGCTACCGACTGGTCTATCGTATTTCATCCCGCGTCGAGTATGTATCGATAGCATTCGCCGACGGCGCTCGATCGACGCTGGGAAGACCTCGGCGGAAACCGGCCCCGTATCACGATCGAACGGCGGCGTCGCGGTGGAGATTTCGACAGGGATTTCACCGTATTGCCAGTACGATGTGCTAATGAGTTCTACGCCGGAGACGGTATCCACACTACGCGGCTCCGTTCCGCCGGTACGGGAGTGGATCCGCACGTTCGCTATCGGACTCTGTATGGGCAGCGCTGATGCCGTGCCGGGCGTCTCCGGCGGAACGATCGCCCTCATCACGGGGATATACGGCCGTCTGATCGCCATGGTGACGGCGATCACGCCAGGGCGAATCCGGCGGTTGCTCGGCGCGGTCGTCCCGTTCTCGAACGGGGTTTCGATTCGCGACGCGCTCGGCGTCTGGGAGGAGGTCGACGGCTGGTTCGGACTCGCCCTGGTCGCCGGCGTCGGAACCGCCATCGTCGTCGTCACGCGCGCCGTCCACGTCGCCAACGAGAGCGCCCCGACGCTTCTGTTCGGGTTCTTTTTCGGCCTCATCGCGGCCTCGGCCGTCGTGTTGCTCCGCCAGTTGACGATCTCAACGGGGTTTCAGGCGTTCGCCGCCGTCGCCGGGTTCGTCGTCGCCTTCCTCCTCTCCGGCCCGGTGGCGTTTCTGGAGGGAGGGGGCCTCCCCGTCGTCTTCCTCGCCGGCGCCGTCGCGGTCAGCGCGATGATCCTTCCGGGCATCTCCGGGTCGCTCCTGTTGGTCATCCTCGGACAGTACACGCGACTATCGACGACCCTCAGCCAGTTCACCGACGCCCTCGGCCGCGCCGTCGTCGGCGGACCGGTGGGAGAGCTAGCCGATCTCGGGGTAGTCATCGTCACGTTCGTTCTGGGCGGTCTCGTCGGCCTCTTTACCATCTCGAGGGTTATCCGTCGGTCGCTGGACTGGAACCGACGGGTGACGATGGCGTTTCTCATCGCGCTCGTCGTCGGCGCGCTCCGGGCGCCGGTGTCGGAGGTACGGACCACGGTCGGGTTCTCGGCGGAGGTAGCGGTGGCGTTCGCCGGCGCGGCGGTCGTCGGCGCGGTTCTGATACTCGCTCTCGACTGGTACGCCGTCGATCTGGATCTCGACTCGATCTGATCGAGGTGTGAGGACGCTGCTGTCGAGACACGAGTCGTCTCGTTGACGGGACAATTCGTCTTCCCCTACTGATTTGTATCGCCTGTGTCTACGGACGGACGATGATGGGACCACTCGAGGTCAGCGGACGAATCCTGGCTGGCCTCTTCCTTATCGGGCTGAACGCGTTCTTCGTCGCAACCGAGTTTGGACTGACCCGCGCTCGGCAGTATCCGAAGTCGGAGTTCGACACGCCCTCGCTGGAACTCGCCTGGGAGATGACCGAAGATCTCGAGTTCTATCTGACGTCGTGTCAGATCTGGATCTCCGGGACCAGTATCGCGTTGGGTATCGTCGCCGAACCCGGTCTGGCGGCGCTGTTCGAGCCGCTGTTCGAAAACACGGCGCTGGCGTCGGTCGGCGCCGGTTCAGTGCTCGGATTCTTCCTCATCAATCTGATTCACCTCACGCACGGCGAGCAGACACCGACCTACCTCGGCGTCGAGCGCTCGAAGCAGGTCTGCAGGTACGGCGCGCGTCCCCTCTACTGGTTCGCCAAAGTTCTCGCGCCGGCGATCTGGTTCGGCGACTGGATCGCGAAGAAGACGCTCGCTCTGTTCGGGATCGAGATGACGGGCGCCTGGCGCGAGACCGAACAGGAGGTCATCGAAACTCGAGCGGACCTGCGGAATCAGCTCGGCTCGGTCCTCGACGAGGGGGACCTGTCCGAGGAGCGACGCGAGGAGGTGATGAACGCGTTCCAGGTCGGCGAGCAGTCGATCAGCGAGGTGATGGTTCCGCGCGAGGAGATCGTCGCGCTGTCTACCGAAGCGGATCCCGAGGAGAACTTCCGGCGGATGGAGGAGCGCCCGCAGACCCGCTACCCGTTAGTCGGCGACGATCTGACCGACTTCCGCGGGATCGTCTACACGCCGGTCCTCGTCAGATATCGCGAGGAGTTGGCCGAGGACGATATCGACTTCGCCGAACTCGCGGCGCCGCCGATGACGCTTTCGCCCGACGTGGACGTAAGCGACGCGGTCGATCAGTTCCAGGCGGAAAACCAGGAACTCGCGCTCGTGATCGAGGACGGCGACGTCGTCGGATTGGTGACCGTAACGGACCTGCTCGAAGCGGTTATGGGCGACATCGAGGATCCGCTCGATCGGGAAGTCGATTCGGCCGACACCTAACGGCGAGCCGAAGAGCCGAGCGCGTTCGATCTCGACCCTGCCGACGACGGTACGCCGGGGACGCTGGACGACGGTCCGACAGAAGCCGGGGGGAGCGCTCGTTCCCGTCGTCGACGCGTAACCCGACGATCCTCAGTTTCGCCGTCGCTCCCGCCGAGTTCGGTCCGAACCATCCCCGTTTTCGGTCTCGGTCTCGTTCTCGCCGGTTAGTTCTCGGGCCTTGTCGATGCCCCGCCTGGCCTGCCGTTCGCTCACGCCGGTTCGCTTGCTGAGCTGTTTCGCCACCTTGTTCTCGCGTCCCTCGAGTAATCCGAGCAGCCGCCGAAGTTTGTTCTTCAGGCCCATCGACCGGTACGCGGGTCCGGAGGGTTAGAAAGGTGATGCCGTAACACGTCGGGTGGTATAGAGCCCGCGAGGCGAACCGCGGTTTCGGCCGTGGGCGACTCGATCTGAGTTAAACTTACAACATACAGCAATGAACGTGCGGACAGCGGCGACGACACCCCGACGACGGAACAATTCCCTCGAGCCGGCTCTCGATTTCTCGCTCTCGTCGGCTTCGTAACGATCTCTAGTTATTGTCAACGAATTCCTATAAAGGTATGTATTCCGGAAGTATTATCACTGCCTTGCGAAAAATCTTCGGGAGGGCATGACAAGTACAATCACATCCGCGTGGCGACGATACCGGGGGATACCCATCGTCTACCGAATCGCGGCGGCGTTCGTGCTCGGCGCCGTCGTCGGGCTGGCGGTCGGACGGCCCGCGATGTCGCTCCAGCCGATCGGTGATCTGTTCGTCCGGTTGCTCGAGATGATCATCGTCCCCATCATCGTCTTCACGCTGTTGATGGCGACGCGGGAACTATCGCCGAAAAACCTGGGGAAAGTAGGAGGACAGGTAGTGGGTCTGTACCTCGCCACGACAGCCGTAGCGATCGCGATCGGACTCGCGGTGAGCAATCTCGTTAACCCCGGGACGGGAATCACCCTCGAGCAGACGGACGTCGAGACCGAGCAGGCGCCGGCGCTGACGGACCAGCTGTTCAACATCGTTCCCGCGAATCCCATCAGCGCGCTGGCGGAGGGGAACATCCTCGCGATCATCTTCTTCACGCTTGCGTTCGGCCTCGGAATGACCATGGTCCGGGCGGAAGTCGAACCCGACTCGGCCGTCCGAAACGGCATCGACACGATCTTTAATGTGGCCGACGCCGGCGCGGAAGTGATGTTCAAGATCGTCTGGGGGATCATGGAGTTCGGCGTCCTCGGCGTGTTCGCCCTGATGGCGGCGCTGTTCGGAGAGATCGGTCTCGAGGCCATCTCGGCGTACTTCTTCCTCGCGATGACGCTGACGGTCGCCGTCGGGCTGCAGATCACGCTGGTCTACCTCTTGGTCCTCATTCGGGGGGTCGTCGGCGGGTCGCCTGTCGACTTCCTGCGCGGCAGTAAGGAGGCGCTCATCACGGCGCTGAGTATCCGATCCTCGAGCGCGACGCTGCCGATCACGATGTCGGACGCCGACGAGAACCTCCGAATCAAAGAGCGCGTGTACGGCTTCTCGCTCCCGCTCGGGGCGACGGTCAACATGGACGGGACGGCGATGTACCTCGGGATCGTCGCCATCTTCGCGGCGAACATCGCGGGCGCGTCGCTCACGCTGTTCGAACAGGTGGCAATCTTGCTGACCGCGCTCCTGATGAGCGTCGGCACCGCAGGCGTTCCCAGCGCGAGCCTGGTGATGATGACCGCGGTGTTGACCCAGGTCGGACTGCCACTCGAGGTCATCGGGATGATCGCGGGTATCGACCCGCTGCTCGATCGCCTCCGGACGATGAACAACATCGCCGGCGATCTGGCCGTCTCGTCGGTCGTCGCGAAGTGGAACGACGCGATCGACCTCACGTCCGGCGTGTGGGCCGATGCACCCGCGGGGTTGGACGAGGAGACCGCTAAGGTGACAAACGACTGATACGATGGCGAACGATCCCACGACACAGAACCGAGACGAATCGGTCGTCGACCGCGCACGCGACGTCATTCCGGGCGGCGCGCAAACGGGGCTTCGAGCGCAGGCGTACGACACGGGCGACGTCGCCTTCGAGTCGGCATCGGACGCCACGCTGGCGACGGTCGGCGGCGAGCAGTACACCGACTACCACCTCGGGTTCGGACCGATCGTGCTCGGCCACGCCCACGAGGGCGTCGACGAGGCGGCTCGAGGCGCTATCGACGACGGCGTGTTGTACGGGGCGGGCACGGCACCCCTCGAGGTCGAGGTCGCCGAACGGCTCGTGGACCTGCTGCCCAGCGTCGAGATGGTGAACTTCTGTAACAGCGGCAGCGAAGCCACCTACCACGCGATCCGGCTCGCACGGGCCGCCACCGGTAACGAGAAGGTGCTGAAGTTCGAGGGCTGTTACCACGGCTGGCACGACTACGTCGACGTCAGCGTCTACCCGCCGGCCGACCGCGTCGGGGAACGCTACCCCGAATCCGACGGCATGCTCTCGGCCGCCGTCGAGAACACGCTGGTTGCGCCGTTCAACGATCCCGAGGCGGTCGAGGAGATCTTCCGCGAGCACGGCGACGACCTCGCGGCCGTGATCCTCGAGCCGATCCCCCACTCCGTGGGCTGTCTACTGCCGCGGACGACGTTCCTCGAGACGCTTCGCGAGGTGACCGAGGTCAACGGCGTCCCGCTGATCTTCGACGAGGTCATCAGCGGGTTCCGCCACTCGCCCCGCGGCGTCCAGGGGGAGGTCGGCGTCACGCCCGATCTCACCTGCGTCGCGAAGGCTCTGGGTAACGGCTACCCCGTGGCGGCCATCGGCGGCCGGGCGGACCTGCTCGCGCAGGCGGGCGGCGACAACGAGTCCGGCGTCGTCATCAGCGGAACGTACTCGGGCAACCTCCCGGGACTCGCCGCCGCGCGCGAGACGATCGACACCGTCGTCGACGAGGACGTCCAGGGGTACCTGACCGACCTCGGCGACCGCTACCGCGAGGGCCTGTCCGACCTGCTCGAGGACCGCGGCGTCGACGGACGCGTCGTCGGCCACCGGAGCATCTTCAGCGTCCAGTTCGGCGTGCGCGGCGAACCCCGCGACTACGAGGACGTGGTCGGGCTCGACGAGGAGCGCTTTCGCGCGTTCGCGGCGGGGATGCGCGAACGGGGCCACTTCTTCACGCCGAACCCGTACAAGCGCCACCACCTCTCGGCCGCCCACGACGAGACGCACCTCGAGTCCTACCTCGACGCCGCCGACGCGGTGCTCGCCGAACTCTGACGGCGACTCGAGGAGGGCACCCGCGACCGAGTCACGGGGCGAGGCCAGCGCGCCGTTTCGAGCCCCGGCGCGGCGAATCGGTCACCCGCCGCGGCGGCTGGCGGCGTTCGCGACCAGAAAGATCGCGATGATGACCCCGCCGAGCGCCTCTCCGGAGAGCGGGAAGATCCCAAACGCGGCGAGCGCTACCAGGAGACCGCTCGCTCCCGTCGCCGCGATGTACCAGTCGCTGCCCTCCCCGTCCACGGCGGCGTCGGCCGTCGGCCCCGACTCGTCCTCGCCATCGGGGTCGAGATAGGGACGCAGTGCCGCCAGCGCGTCGGTCGGCTCGACGAGTCCGCGCTCTTTTCAGTACTCGACGACGCCGTGGTCCTCGAGCTTCGGAAGGTGAAGCTGGTACAGCGGGACGTAGATGCGCTGGTACTGCTCGGAGGTGAGCGCGTCGGTCGACGTTCCGTGCTCGATCGCTGTGTCTCGCGAGCGCGCGTATGTGGGCGGGTTCGTCGGTAGCCAGCAGGTACCTGATCGTCTCCCGACGGCGGCTCGACTGGAGCAGATAGAATCGATCGTCGTCGGAGAGTCGAGCGTCCGATCCGTCGGCGCCCGTACCCTGCGAGTTCGCGCGGATTTCCGGAGCCATTATCGTTCGGAGTTTCGGGAGGCCTTCGATCGTCACAGTATACTACTGAGAGATAACGTTTCGTATCGAACGGCGACGAGCCGGCGATCGAAACGCGGTGGGACGGAGATCGCGAAAATCGGGGAACCCGACATGTGCAGTCACAGACGCTATCACGCTGGCGACACCCTATCGACTCGATGAGCGACGCCACGTTCTCCGACCCCGAGATCGACGAGAAGTACGACGGTGACACCGACGTCCTCGTCTCGCCGGAGTGGCTCGAGGAACACCTCGACGAGGTCCGTTCGGACGACCCCGACTACCGACTCGTCGAGGCCGATATCGAGTACGACGAGTCCTACGCCGAGGGGCACATCCCCGGCGCCGTGGGCTTTCGCTGGGGGACCCACCTTCAGGACTCCGTCGAGCGCGACATCCTGAAGCGAGCGGAGTTCGAGGAGATCATGGGCGACGCCGGGATCACCGAGGATACGACGGTCATCCTGTACGGCGACGAGTCGAACCAGTGGGCGGCCTACACGTACTGGCAGTTCAAGTACTACGGCCACGACGACGTCAAACTGCTCGACGGCGGCCGCACCTACTGGTTCGAGAACGACTATCCGACGACCGACGAGGAGCCCGACGTAACCGCCCGAGAGTACGAGTCGGCGGGCCCCGAGGAGGACCTGCGGGCGTACCTCGAGCGCGTCGAAGAGGTCGCCGCAATCGAGAGCGAGTCCTCCGCGGAGGGCCGTGCCGAGGTCGGCGACGACCCCGAGATCCCGCTGGTCGACGTGCGCTCGGAAGCCGAGTACCGCGGCGAGAAGGTCGCTCCCGAGGGGAGCAAGGAGACGGCGCGCCGAGCGGGCCACATCCCCGGCGCGACCAACATCTCCTGGAAGGAGAACCTCGACGACGAGGGGCGGTTCAAGGGCGGCGACGACCTGCACTCGGTGTACGCCGACCGTGGCATCGAGGGCGACACCGAGGTCATCACGTACTGTCGCATCGGCGAGCGCTCCTCGATCACGTGGTTTACCCTGCACGAACTGCTGGGCTGGGACACCACGAACTACGACGGCTCGTGGACGGAGTGGGGGAACCTCGTCCGCCAGCCTGTCGCGGTCGAGGTCGACGACCCGGCGTCGGCCGACGCGAAGGAGTAACGCTCCGGACGAACGCTGATTCGGCGACTTCCGTCCCCGCACCGAACCCGGCGGTACCGCGGATCCGCGGATGGCCTGCGGACGGGGGACCGGTTTCCGTCGACAGATCGGGTTCGACGCACCGTCGCGACTCACGACCGATCGGTACGGAAGTGTACGCCCCGATACACGAACGGCTCGTCATCAGTAAGAATACGTAGATCGAATCGCAACGTCGACGCAATTAATGGACGACCACCAGTTCCTCGAGTCCGAGTGGGACTACTGTCTGG
>NZ_JAAVUO010000057.1:0-16187 GCF_012163165.1 Natronococcus sp. JC468 | reverse complement strand
TCGCCTGCGTTTCGGCAAGTACTGGAGTGGGAGACCCTCTGGAAACACCGATTCGCCGCCCACCACTCATACTCAGATTCAGCCCGCACAGCACCCGCTGTGTGGGCTTTCCGTATTTACTGAAAACGTTCAAGGTGTAGTCGTGAAGAATTGACGATTAAGCATCTACTCGTCCCATGGTAACAGCTCGAGACGTGGACTCGAATAGCAGTCGAACCTGTGTCGGCTCGTACCGCTATATTTAAACGATCGCAGTGATAACTGAGAACCGCGCCAAGGTGGCAGAGTCCGGCCGAACGCAGCGGCCTGCAGAGCCGCCCACCGCCGGTTCAAATCCGGCCCTTGGCTTCTTACGCGTTACTGCTTGAGATGGGTCTGGGTTCCCATCCTTCTATCCTGCGTTCAAATCCTTACCTATCGCTCATGAATTCGTGAACGACAGGAAAGCGGGCCGGGCGCGATTTGAACCCACGGTCGGACGTGCTCACTCGGTTGCGCGCGACCTCCCTGCGTTCAAATCACGGTTGCCGCTCTGCTCGTCACGTGTTGTTCCTCGCAGAAGCGGGCCGGGCGCGATTTGAACACGCGACCGTCTGGTTAAAAGCCAGACGCTCTGCCAGACTGAGCTACCGGCCCTTCGGTTCCTACTTTTGGGGAGTACCGGTTAAACGTTTCTCTCTCGAGCCGTGCCAGCGCGCACTCCTCAGGTGAGGTATTCCTCGAGCGCGGCCGCGACGAGTTCGCCGGGTTCGACGTCGTCGATCGATGCGTTACGGCGCAGATCGCGGTAGGTTTCGGGTGGGAGCACGAGTTCGATACGGCCGAGTTCGACGTCGTACTTCTCGAGCGCCTGAGCGATCGGGACGCCGTCGTTGACGGCACTGGCGACGCTGCGGACCTCCCGGACGGTGAGGCTGCCGTCGAGTGTCGCCCAGGCGAGGAGGAGGCGTGCCTCGCCGCCGACCCGGGCGATGTGCTTGGCGGCCGTCGGCGCGATACGGCCGAGCGCAACCTGTTTCCGAACCGACCGCGGAAGGTCGTGGACGCGGGCCCACTTGCGGATGAACGAAACGGTCGCGGTCCCGCCGGCGCGTTCGGCCGCGGCCTTGTAGGATCCTTCGCCGCGAACGAGCGCCGCACAGGCGGCGGCGCCGCGAAGCATGTACAGGTGGTCGTCGTTGGTGTCGCCGCTCGCGAACTGGCGGACGGTGTCCGCGGCGTCGGCGAGGCGGGCCGGATCGTCGGGATCGAACTGGACAGCCTCGCGAGCGTGAGGTCCAGCGACCGATTCGTCACCCCGAATAACCGGCGATCCCACTGGAGATTCCCGATCCGTCGGGATCGGGTCCCCGTCCCTGTCGCCTCGAGAGCGGTCCCTCGTGCGATCGTTAGTCATAACACAACTGAGGGGCGGTAGAGCCAAAAAGAGCGAGGTTCCGTCGGGCGGATCCTCTCATTCGTTTCGCTTTTCGGCGAGATGTTCCCAGATTTCGGTGCAGCCCGCTCCTTCCTCGATATCGTCGAGGTGCGAATCGTCCAAATCGTCGTCCTTTTCGGTCGGTTCCGGCTTGCAATCCGGGACGTTTGGCATGGATCCGTATTCGGTAGCCGGAGAGATAAGTACCGCTTCAGCCGCAAAGGATACCCGTGCTCACCCCTCTCGGAGAATGGTGCCGGTATCTCGGATCGGCTGGTAGCTGATAACCGTCCGAGCGTACCCTCGAGTGGTCCCGATCGGTCGGGCAGCCGAACCGGAACCGACGGTTGATCGGCCCTACCGACCGAGCCGTCGTGTTACAGGGTCCCTCGAGCGGGTTCCGTTCGAACCGCCTCTCGGAAGGAGGCGCGACCGAAAGAGGGGGCAAATGAGGCCGGTAAGCCGGCGGGAGACGTGACCGATTCGGTTCGCTCGCCTCGGACGGTCGGAGCGACGGCGCCGCGGTTAGCAGCTCTGATCCGTGCGAGCCAGCGACGGACGGCTCGTCGCCTGCCCTCGCAGGGAGTCGGCTTTTTCGTCTAACCGGCGGAGTCGTTTCTGGTACGATGACTGTAGATACGATACAGAAGCTGTTCGAGCACGGTCTCGAGGATATCTATCACGCCGAGCACGAGTTGCTCGACGCACTCGAGAACCTCGAGGAGAACACCGAACGGGAGGAGATTTCGTCGGCGTTTGCCGAGCACCGATCGGAGACGGAGGAGCACATCGACCGTCTCGAGGAGGTGTTCGACATCTTCGGCGAGCCGCCGGAGAAAGAGGAGTGCGAGGGGATCAAGGGGCTGATCCAGGAGTACGAGGAGTTCGTCGACGAGGATCCCTCCCAGGAGGTGCTCGATTACCACAGCATGGCCGCCGCGGAGAAGACCGAACACTACGAGATCGCGGCCTACGGCAACCTCATTCCGCTCGCGGATCAGCTCGGAATGGACGAAGCCGCCGACCTCCTCGAGGAGAACCTGCGGGAGGAACAGGAGGCGCTCGACGAACTGACGGAGCTGACCGAGTCGTTCGAGATGGACGCCATGCCCGCAGAGTAACGATCATGACAGACGATACGAGCGACGAAACCGACGAGGAGACCCAGTACGGCGGAACCGAAGACGAGGAGCCCGAGACGTCGATCGACGAGGACGACGAGGAGTAGCCTCGACTCGCTTCGATCGGACCTTTTACCGGCCGAGCGGGCTTGCGACCGCCTGTTCTCTGCACGCGAGAGCGTTCTCTCGGGTTGGCCGTCTCGTCTGCATGCTCTATGATGGCACACAACACATATGGTCGTGCTCGAGGTAGTCCCGTTCGGAGGGATACAAGGATGGCAGACGCCAAGACGGCTCGAGCGGAGTGGGGAACGAGATTCGGGTTCCTGATGGCGATGATCGGCGCTATGGTCGGCGCCGGGAACATCTGGCGGTTCCCGTACGTGATGGGAAACAACGGGGGTGGCGCGTTCGTCCTCGCGTTTCTCACCCTGCTGTTCGTCCTCGCGGTTCCCGGACTGATGGCCGAGGTCGCACTCGGTCGGTACACGAAAAAGGGCGTCATCGGCGCGTTCCGCGACGTTCTCGGCCGCGGCGGACTGGTCGGACTGGGCGTGATCGTGTTGCTGGTCAACGTCGCGTTGATGTCGTACTACTCCCCGCTGATCGGCTGGACGCTGTACTACGCGGTCCACTCGCTGCTGTTTACGTTCACCGCATCCGGGTTCGAAGCCCAGTCGTTTCTCGACTCGTTCTTCGCGAACCCGGCGTTGATGATCGGGCTCCATACCGTCGTGATGGCGTCGGTCGCGGGGGTGCTCCTGCTCGGGATTCGCCGGGGCGTCGAGCGCCTCGTCGTCTACGCCGTCCCCGCGCTCGTGATCGCGCTCGCGATCATGACCGTCCGCGGGCTCACCCTGCCCGGCGCGAGCGAGGGTATCGCGTTCGCGTTCGACGTTCAGTGGGAGTTCCTGCTCCAGGGATCGACGTGGATCGCCGCGCTCGGCCAGGCGCTGTTCTCGACCGGACTCGGCTGGGGGATCGGACTGACCGTCGGGAGCTACCTGCGGGAGTACGACGACGTCCCCCTCGGCGGCGGGGTTTTCACCGCCATCGGCGAGTCGAGCATCGCGATCCTGGCGGCGCTGGCGATCTTTCCCGTCGTCTTCGCGGTCGGCGTCGAACCCGACGCGGGGGCCGGACTCGCGTTCGTCTCGCTCGTACAGGTCTTCCCCGAGATCCCTCTGGGCGGGTTCGTCGCGATCCTGTTTTTCCTCGGCTTCTTCCTGGCGACGTTCACCTCCGGGGTCGTCATCACCGAAGTGAGCGTCACGACGCTGTCCGAGGAGACCGGCCTGAGCCGAACCCAGACGGTACTCGGAGTCTGCGGAGTGATCTGGCTGCTCGGGATTCCCAGCGCCTACTCGCCCGATATCCTCGATTACCTCGACTTCGTCTTCGGTAACTGGGGACTTCCTCTCGCGACGCTCGCCATTATCGGCGTTATCGGGTGGGTCCTCGGTCCGGAGCGCCTTCGATTACTCGCGGTCAACCGCAACGCCGGCGTGCACGTCGGGAAGTGGTGGGATCCCGTGATCAAGTACGTCATTCCGTCAGTCATGATATTCATCATGGCCTACTACGCCTGGGAGGATTTCGGGTCGGCAGAGATGATCGGCGGCATGCTCGTCATCGTCCTGCTCCCGATCGTCGGCTACGGGGTGATGTCGGTCCTCGAGGGGCGCGGCGGCGACCCGGGGACGACTGACGTGACCGGGGGTGACGACTGATGGTGTTAACCGCCGATATCCTCGGGATGCTCGCGTGCACACTGGCCGCGTTCTGGGGCGTGGCGTCCTGGGCGCTCGTGCGGACGATGCGCCAGGAGAGTCGGAAGGTCGAGCTCCTCGAGGGCCAGGATCGGATCGACACCTACTCGCCGACGGCGCTCGCGGAGCTGCGCGAGTGGATCCAGAACAATCACGACGACCCTCTCGTCGACGATGCGCGACGGCGACACAACGAGTGCGTCGAGACGCTCGAGGGAACCGACCGTCGGTTCTACGACTGGTCGGACGAGGAAGTCGAGCGCCTCGAGCGGATCTGAGCGGTAGCTCTTTTATCGTTCGAGGCGGTAGACCGAGTGTGACGACGTCGGTCCCGTCCGCAGACGACGAGATTTCGATCCGTCCCGCCGAGCGCGCGGACCTGCTCGCGGTCGTCCGCATCGAGCAGGCGTCGTTTTCCCAGCCCTGGCCCTACGACGCGTTCGAACGCTTTCTCGACGAGCCCGGCTTTCTGGTCGCCGTCGGTCCGACGGGTGCGGTCGCGGGGTACGTCGTCGCCAACGTGATCCGCCAGTACGGCCGCAACCGCGGCCACGTCAAGGACATCGCCGTCCTCCCCGACGATCGGGGAAACGGCGTCGGCTCGGCGTTGCTGTCGCGGGCGGTCGCCGTGTTGGTCTCCCACGGCGCCGACTCCGTCAAACTCGAGGTTCGGGAGTCGAACGACGCGGCCAAGCGACTCTACCGGCAGTTCGGGTTCGAACCGCTTCGGCGGGTGCCGGACTACTACGGCGACGAGGACGCGATCGTGATGGTCCGAAAGCTCGAGTGACCCCCGTTCGGGGACGTTTTAGGACCGAGGACCGTACCCCACGAGTATGGGATATCGCTGTCCGGTCTGTGACGCCGAGGAGGCGGACGCGGAACACCTCGCGAACCACCTCGCGATCACCGCCTCGCTCGGTCGTCCGGAACACGAGGCCTGGCTCGAGGATCACGCCCCGGAGTGGGCCGACTGTAGCCCCGAGGAGCTCGGCGCGATCGTCAGCGAGCACGCAGAGATCGTCGAGACGCCCGATTTCGACGACCACGATCACGCCGATCACGGCCGACCGGGCGGACTCGAGGGCGGTGTCGCCCACCAGAGCCGCCAACCGGGCCGCGGTTCGATGACGGCCGAGGCCGAGCAGGTGCTCCGGGAGGCCCGAAAGCTGACCGAGCAGATGGCCGACGGAACCGACGACGCTGCCGACGGCGAGGCCGAATCCGGGACCGAGAACGAAAACGAAAACGCGTAACTGCCGGACCCGCGAGGATCCTCGTATGGAGACGACGGGAACGTTCACGTTCGAGTCGGCCGCGGAAGCACGCGAGCGCTACGAGTCGGTCGGCCCGGCGGCACAGACGGTCGTCCGCGAGGTCGCGAAGGCGATGGCGTTCGACCGCGAGGAGTACGACGAGCGCGTCGACGGCGACGTCGTCGCAACCGCCCGCGACGCGCTGTTCGCGAGCTTACTCGAGGTGCGGGTCGGCTCCCGCGAGGAGTACGAGGAGTGGCGCGAGCGCTACGACGGCGAGGTGACCGAGGTCGGCCACGAGCAGGTCGACCGCGTCGTCTGGCACGCCGGCCCGGCCGGCGAGGCCGTCGCGGCGACGTTCCAGGACGAGGAGGAGGCCGCGGTCGCGACGCTGCGCCGCCAGGCGTTCGGGCGACTCTACCGCGAGATCTTCGAGGACTGACGGCGTCCTCGTTCGCGGAGACGACAGCTATTCGCCCCTCGAGCACGCAGCCGTTTTCCATGACCGATATCGACGACTGGGAGCTCGTAACGGAAGTGACCGAGTACGACACCCCCTGGTACGAGGGCGGCTACGACCGACTTCGACAGCCCGACGGCTCCGAGAAGCGGTACTACTGGGCCGACCTCCCGCCCGCGGTCGTCGTGGTCGCCCGGGTCGACGCCGACGTCCTCGAGGCCGACGGGGACGGGGATCGCCTGCTGTTCGTCGAACAGTACCGCCCGACGATCCGGGAGATTCACCTCGAGCTTCCCGCGGGGATCGTCGAGGACGGCGAGTCGTACACGACAGCGGCCGCCCGCGAGCTCGAGGAAGAGACCGGATTTCGCCCCTCGAGTACCGCGCTCCTGCAGGAGTACGCCGTCGCGACGGGCGTGTTGCGCCACGACCGCGGGGTCGTCTACGCCGAGGGACTGGAGCCCGGCGAGCGGGAGCTCGACAGCAACGAGTTCCTCGAGGTGCGGACGGTTCCGGTCGCTGAGGCCCTGGAGCGCGCCCGCGAGCAGCCCGCCAACGATTCGACCCTGACGGCGCTGTTGCTCGCGAAAGAAGAGGGCCTGCTCTGAGACGGATCGCAGTCGGTACCGACACGTCCGGGACTCGCCAGCCGGGCACGCCGGGAGTCGGCGTCGCCGACTGTCGTGGACTCCGCCGACGTGACCCGTGGCGCTTATTCGCGACGCGTCCTAATCCCGGAGCAATGGACGGCGAAATCTCGACGGAGGAGGTACAGGAGCTGGTAGAGACCGACGCCGACGTCCGCATCGTCGACATCCGCGACGAGCGAAGCTTCGCTCACAGCCAGATTCCGGGCAGCGAGAACCTCCCGTTTCGGGAACTCACCGCCCGCATCAACGAACTCGAGGGCGCCGATCGCATCGTCACCGTCTGCCCGCACGGAAAAGCGAGCGTCCAGGCCGCCCAGCTCATCGGCTCCTACGAGGGCACCGCCGACGCGCGCGTCGAGAGCATGGCCGGCGGGCTCGAGGAGTACGGCATGAAGTACGGCCTCGTTCGCGGCGAGGACGACGAGTCCGCGGCCGACGCCGAGTCGACGGAGTCGCCGTTCTGAGCGCGGGCACTCGACGCGTTCCGTCTGCGGGCTCGAGACGAACTCACCGCTCGAGGGCTGTCGGCTTCCAAAAAACGGTGGTAGCGAGTCGGTGCGCGAGACGGTCGCGGGTTCGGAAGTCGTCTCAGAGCATCGCGGGCTGAGTTAGGCGACGTTGAAGCCGCGGTCCCGAAGGAAATCCTCGATGCGACCGGTGTGGTTCCCCTGGAGCTCGATCTGCCCGTCCTCGACGGTGCCGCCGCAGGCGAACTTGGACTTGAGATCCGACGAGAGACTGTCCAGGTCGACGTCCTTCGGATCGAATCCTTCGACGATCGTTACCTCTTTCCCGTATCTGCGCTCGTCAATGCGGATGTTGAGTTGCTGTTGTCCCTTGGCTACGTCCTCGCAGACGCAGAGCTCTTCGGGCAGCCCGCACGTCGAGCAGACTTCCGACATTACGACCAAAAGTACGGAATGGGCATATTAAACACTATCGGGACCTGCGTCCCGCCCCGCGATCCTTTTTATTACGGGTAGCGCCGAGAGACGGCGGTCGCTCCCGCGCTGGCGTCGCCACTCGAGACGTTACGATCAGAGAACGATACCTCCCTCGTGGCGCCTCAGAGCCGTTCGACGTCGTTCGCCCGCGGGCCCTTCTCGGCTTCCACGATCTCGAACTCGACCTCCTGGCCCTCCTCCAGATCGGGGCCGCCGACGTCCTCCATGTGGAAGAACACGTCCTCGTCCGCGTCCTCGGTTTCGATGAAGCCGTAACCGCCAGTGTCGTTGAAGAATGCGACCGTACCTTTCGCCATTGCAGGTTCATAGAGCCGCGACAGAAACATAAATGTTCGGGGGCATGCCGCCGTCTTTCGGTCGCTCACCAGGACTTACAGTCCGAACAGACCAGGTCGCCGTCGTCCCGCCAGACGCGTTCGACCTCGTTCCCGCAGCGCCGACAGGCGTACGATCCCCAGGCGTAGGTCGACAGGTCGGTTCCCGCGTCGCGGGCGCGATCCGGCTCGGACTCGCCGGCCTCTCCGCCGTCGGCGTCAGTCGGTTCGCCGAAGGCAGACAGCGTCGCATCGTCGGACATGCCCGGACGTACGTTCGGGGGCGAGTTAAGTCCGCTCGTCGGTCGGCGGGATCGGCACCGCCAAGTACCACCCCCGATAACACCCGCCCATGGATTCCGCCGTAGTGATGAACGTTATCGTGGACAACGTTCGAGAGATGACTACACTGTTCACCGACGTCGCGATGGGCGAGGGGCTCGCCCCCCTGCTCGTGCTCGCGGGAACGCTGCTGATCGTCTTCTCGCTGGGCGTCTTCGGCGCGCTGACGGTCGGCGCCGTCGGCAGCCTCTTCACCCCGAACTAACCGCGACCGCTTTTCTGACTACGTCGCGTCCGCGAGCGCCGCGCTCGCCCGTTCGATCGCGTCCTCGAGTTCCGGTCCCAGCGGCGAGCCGACGACGATCCCGTCGACGTGCTCGAGGGCGGCCGCGAAGCGGTCGGCGACCGTGTCGGTCGTCCCGGCGATACAGAACCGATCGATCATCCGCGGGGTCACGCGCTCGAACGCCTCGCCCAGGTCGCCGTTCTCGACCGCGTTACTGATCTCGCTCGCCGCCTCGCGATCGACGTCGTGGCGCTCGAGGACGGGGTCGGCCGCACCGCCGACGATGAAGGCCACGGGGGGACGGGCCGCCTCGCGGGCCGCGTCCTCGTCGGCCGCGACGCTGGTGCTGGCGAACGCGAGCGACTCGAAGCTCCCGTACGTTTCAGGGCGCTCCGCGAGCCCCTCCTCGATCCGTTCGGCTGCCCACTCGAGATCGGCGGGGTGGGCCGCGTTGATCAACACGCCGTCGGCGTGTTTCGCGCTCATTCGGAGCATGTGGGGCCCCTGCGCGCCGACATAGACGGGAAGCTCACGGGGTTCGAGGTTGAGCGAGGCGTCCCGCGCGATGAACGTTCCCTCGTGGGTGATCGTCTCGCCGGCCCAGAGGTCGCGAGCGACGTCGAACGATTCGAGGACGCGCCGCAGCGGTCGCTCGTGATCGTAGCCCAGGTTCGAGAGCGCGGATCGATCGCCCGCGCCGATCCCGAAGACGCCGCGACCGTCGCTGACCTCGTCGATCGTCGCGGCCTGGCTCGCGAGCCGCACCGGGTGGGTGTCGTAGGGGTTGACGATCCCCGGCCCCAGCCGCATCGTTTCGGTCGCCTCGGCCATCTTCGTGAGCGCGACGAACGGATCGCGGTTGAAGTAGTGGCTGCTCGCGAACGCGACGTCGAACCCCTCGCGTTCGGCCGTCGCGGCGAGTTCGCCCATCCGTTCGGGCGCGTGCTCCGGCGTGAGTTCGATGCCTCGCGTCGTCTCCTCCGTCGATGTCTCGTGATCAGTCATGGTTCGAATTCCCACTCCCGCAGGGCCTGGCGAACCAGGTCGTCCTCGACGTCTCGAAACAGCTCGTCGCTCCCCTCGAGGTCGCCGAACGCCCAGTCGCGAACGACGACGGCGGGGGTGCCGTCCGCGCCCTCTCCGGTGACGAGGTTCGCGGCGCTTGCCAGCTCGTCGACCACCGACTGGACGGTGACGCCCAGTTCGCGGCCGTCGCGGTCGGGCTCGCCGCGCCAGTCACGGCTCGCGGGCAGCCCCGCCCAGCCGAGCGCGACGCCGCGCTGGCCGTGACGGAACGGGCGCCCGCAGGTGTCGGTGACGATCACGGCGACGTCCTCGTGGCCCCGCTCCGCGAGCCCCGCCCGGATACGCTCGGCGCTTTCCGTCGGTTTGCGCGGGAGCAAGAGGATATCGTGGTCCGGGACGTTCGAACGATCGATCCCCGCGTTGACGCAGATATGGCCGAACCGCGTCTCGGTCAGCATGAACGGACACTCGATCAGGAGTTCGGTGCTCTCCTCGAGGACCGCCTGGGCGAACCGGGGATCTTTCTGCTCGCCCGCGACCGACCCGATTCGCTCGGCGAGTTCCGTCGCGCGGCCGCTGACTGGAAACTCCTCGAGGTCCGCCGTCCGTCCCTCGGCCTTCGAGACGACCGTGCTCGCGACGGTGAGTACGTCCCCGGGCTCGAGGGCGGCCCGATCGGCGACGAGTTCGGCGAGGTCGTCGCCGGGGCGGACCTCGGGCAGGTCCGAGACCGCTGTCAGTTCCATACCGGAGGGTGGGCGAGCGCCGCCAAAAGCGCACCGTCACCGGAGCTTTCGACCGCCCCCTCGAGCGCAACGCTCCGAAAGCGACTCCAGGGCGCCGGCCGTCCGTCCGAGCATGACCGCGACTACCGACGACCGCGACCGATCCCACGTCGTCACCGCCTTCCTCCGCAACGACGGCGACGTGCTCCTGTTACGCCGTAGCGACGCCGTCGGCACCTACGCGGGCCGGTGGGGCGCCGTCTCCGGGTTCGCGGAGGGCGACCCCGACGAACAGGTCCGCGCGGAGATCCGCGAGGAGACGGGGCTCGAGGGCGCGGTTTCGCTCGTCCGTTCGGGTCGGCCCGTCGAGTTCGCCGACGCGGACCTCGATCGGGAGTGGGTCGTCCACCCCTACCTCTTCGACTGCGAGGACCGCGAGGTCGAACTGAGCGAGGAACACGACGCCTTCGAGTGGGTTTCCCCGACCGATATCGCCGTCCCCGATTCAGCCTACGAGACGGTCCCGAAGCTCTGGACGGCCTACGAACGGGTCGCACCGACGGTGCGATCGATCGCGGCCGACGACGAACGCGGCGCGGCCGCCCTGTCGGTCCGGGCGCTCGAGGTCGTTCGCGACCGCGCCGGGCTGCTCGTCGCCGAGCGGGCGAAGGCCGGCGAGGACGCCGCGGCCGACGAGGAGTGGGACGAACTCGCCGAACTGGCCCGTCGGCTGCTCGAGGCCCGCCCGTCGATGGCCGTCCTCCGGAACCGCGTGAACCGAACGATGGCCGACGCCGAGGCCGCGGCCGACGCGGACCGAGCCGGCGCTCCCGAGGTCCTGGACGCGGCGCTGGCGGGCGTCGACCATGCCCTCGAGGCCGATGCCGAAGCCGCGGCGACCGCGGCCGACGTCCTCGAGGGGTCCGTTATGACGCTGTCCCGATCGGGCACCGTCCTCGAGGCGATCAGGTCGGGCGCCCCCTCGCGGGTGTTCGTCGCCGAATCCCGCCCCGCCCGGGAGGGCGTCGCCGTCGCCGAGACGCTCGCCGGGGACGTCCCCGTCACGCTCCACACCGACGCGGCCGCGGCTCACCTGCTCGCGACCGAGGACGTCGACCGGGTCCTCGTCGGCGCCGACGCGATCCGGGCCGACGGCGCCGTCGTCAACAAGACGGGTACCCGGGCGCTTTCGATCGCCGCCGCGCGGGAGGACGTCCCGGTGACGGTCGTCGCGGCCGCGGACAAGCTCTCGACCCGCGAGGAGCTGAACCTCGAGTCCGGCGACCGCTCGGCCGTGTACGACGGCGACGCCGACCTCGACGTGGCGAACCCGACCTTCGACGTGACGCCAGCCGACTGCGTAACCGAGGTCGCAACCGAGCGCGGACGACTCGACCCCGAAGGGCTCGAGGACGTCGTCGCGGAGCTGCGCGAACTCGAAGACTGGCGGTCGTAGCGTGAGGAGGAGTCGAGGTTAGCTGGGATCTCGGATGGCGTCAAGTCCGCTCGATCGGTCCGTTGCGTGGGGTTTTTGCGTGCGACCGGCGTAGTCCCGATCGTGGCGGCCGTGACGAAGAGTTACCCCCTCCGAGCCCCGTGTGACGAGGAATTTTCCCCGAGCCGCCCATCTTCGTGCAAAGCTTGATCCTCGAGTCGTTCGTACCGGTCGGCCATGCAACCCGACATCGAACGGTTGGGCGTACACGAATCGGTCGAAGCGGTGTTTCCGCCGTCGGAACTCGCGGACTACCTCTCGGACCTGTTCGTCGACGTCGCCGTCGTCGGCGACGACGGGATCGACTCCTGCGACGCCGTCGTCACGCTCGAGCACCGCGACGCCTTCCTCGAACTGGAGTGGGTCCACTCGATCCAGGCCGGCGTCGACCGGTTCCCGTTCGACGAGTTCGAGGAGCGCGGCGTCCTGCTGACCAACAGCACCGGAATCCACGACCGGTGGGTCGGCGAGACCGTCGCGGGCTACCTGCTCGCGTTCGCCAGACGGCTCCACCGACACGTCGCGAACCAGCAGGATCGGCAGTGGGAGCAACCCGAGTGGGACGACGGCTTCACGCTGCCGGGGACGACCGCCTGCGTCGTCGGCACGGGGACACTCGGCAGCGGCGTCGCCGAGGTGCTGGGTTCGCTGGGCGTTCGGATCACGGGCGTTCGCCGCTCGGGCGACCCCGTCGAGGGGTTCGAGGCGGTCTACGCGAGCGAGGACCTCAACGAGGCCGTCGCCGACGCCGACTTCGTGATCGTGACGCTCCCGCTGACCGAGGACACCCGCCACCTGTTCGACGCCGACGTCTTTGCGGCGATGCGCGACGACGCCTACTTCGTCAACGTCGGGCGCGGCCCGGTCGTCGACGAGGACGCCCTGATCGACGCCCTCGAGGCGGACGCCCTCGCGGGCGCGGCGCTCGACGTCTTCGAGACCGAACCGCTTCCGGAGGAGTCGCCGCTGTGGGGGCTCGAGGAGGTGATCGTCACGCCCCACTGCGCAGCTTTCACCGAGGACTACTATCGGGCCGTCGGCGACCTCGTCCGGGAGAACGCCGAGCGGTTCGCCGACGGGGAGGCGGCGACGAACCGGGTCGTCTGACCGGTTACGGACTCGAGCACGGCCGGTTTCCCGTCGTTCGCTGGAAGCGTGCACTCGTCGAACGGTGGAATCGGCCGAGACGCCGCTGCACGGCCCCGCGCTCTCCGCGACGCCTGCGGTCGGTCCGGGTTACTGACGTTTCTCGTCCGGGTCCTTCCACTGGCCGGGCTCGACGTCGTGGATTTCGCCCTTCGCCTCGCGTTTCCCCGGCCAGAACGCGATCAGCAGGACCGCGAGGTAGAACCCGGCCAGCGCCGTTGCGACGACCGGTCCTGGAATCCCGGGGAGCTCCGCCGCCTCGGTCCACTGCGCCTCGGGGGTAAAGAGGGTGATCTTCGCGATCCAGGCGAGTCCGACGACGACGAAAAGCAGCGCGTACACCCGCCGGATCCGACGGGAGAGCGCTTCGAGGTACGAGACCTTGAACGTCGGTTGGCGGAGGTCGTCGCCGATCTCTGCCCTCCAGTCCGGATGCTGTTCGACGCTCGCGGGGTCGAAGGCGTTCGCGAAGATGTTCTCCTGTACGAACCGGACTCGAGACCGCCACACGTCGTAGAACCGGTAGCGTCGGACCTCGAAATAGAGAAACATGCCCAGTAGCACCAGCCCGATCAGCAGGAGGTACGCCGGCATGTCCTGACTCGCGAACACGACCGAAAACAGGGCGGCGATCAGGGTGATCGCCCAGTCGGTCGTTCGGTCGAGCCGATCCTGCGCGCTGGTCGCCTCGGTCACGGTACCTCGGTAAAAGTGCGGGAGAAGCGAGAGGAACTCCTCCGGGTCGGCGCCGGCTTCGGCCGCAACGTCCTCGTCTGGAGTATCGTGGTGATCGGGCGTCTCGTCCATATCGATCGTACGGCTCCGATCGGGATAACGTGCTCTGGGCACCCAGCGTAGCGGACGATTCCCGTCATACGTCCCGTTCACTGTTCTACGGGGACGACCGTCGACGGAGGGCGGTTTCGAGACGTCCCTAGCTTCGCAACAGCCCGCCGTCGATCGGCACCTCGGCGCCGTTGACGAAGCTCGCTCGCGGACTCGAGAGGAAGGCCACGACCTCGCCGAGTTCCTCGGGGTCGCCGATGCGGTCCATCGGGATGTCGCCGGCCATCTCGGTCAGCCCCGACTCGTAGTCGTCGTAGTCGCCGCGCTCGACCCGGGCTTCGACGAGTTCCTCGATGCGAGGCGTCTCGATCGTCCCCGGGAGGACGGCGTTGGCGCGGATCTCGGGGGCGAACTCCCGCGAGACCGTCTTCACCAGCCCGATCACGCCCCGGCGCACCGAGTTCGACAGCAGGAGTCCGTCGGCGACCTCCCGGACGGTTCGGGAGGTGATGCAGGTGATCGTCCCGTGCTCAGAGTCGAGCAGGTGCGGGTGGGCCTCCTCGATCGTCCAGACGACGCTCATCACCAGCAGGTCGTAGGCTTGGTACCAGTCCTGTTCGCTCGTCTCGAGGAAGGTCGTGCTCGGGGGGCCGCCCGCGGAGGTCACGAGGTGGTCGAGGCCGCCGAAGGTCTCGACGGTCTCGCTCACGAGCCGCGAGACGTGATCGGGGTCGGTGACGTCGGCCTCGAGGGCCAGCACCTCGCCCGACGCATCCTCGAGCTTCTCACGGGCGTCCGCGAGCCGTTCGGCGTCGCGGCCGCAGATCGTCACGTTCGCTCCCGCCTCGGCCAGCGCCCGGGCGCTCGCGAACCCGAGGCCGCTCGAGGCCGCCGTTACCAGCGCGGTCGTTCCGTCGAGTTCGAGATCCATACCGCGACCGACGGGCGCCCCGTACAAAGCCCTCCGGACTCCGGCATCCGTCTACTCCTGGTGGCGGACCCGGACGACGCCCTCGGCGCTGACGCTGACGGTCAGGGGCGCGGCGACCTGCCGGCCCGTGATCGCGGTACCCGCGGCGTCGCTGACGACTTTCATCAGGTCGGGGGCGGTGTGATCGACCTTGACGCCGGCCTCGTCGCAGGCCTCGTAGACGAGCTGTGGAACGTCGTACAGGTCGGTCCCTTCGGGGACGTGTACGCGGACCGGGGACCGGAGCGCCTCCGCGAAGGCGACGGTCTCCCTGGCCTTCGCGACGTTCTCTCGGGCGCTGGCCTCGATCGAGGAGACGTTCGCGCGGGAGGTCCCCAGCGCGTCGGCGATGTCGGCCTGGGAGACATCCCGTTCGCGCAACGCGAGCACCTGGGCCTGTCGGTAGGTTAACACGCTGTCGTCGGGGTCGAAGCCGATCTCCTCGAGGACGGCCGCGACGTCATCGATCACGGCGATCCCCCTCCGGCGGGGATCGATGGGGCTCGCGTCGACATACGAAACAGTAGCCGCCGGCGGGGTGAAAGCTTCCACGGTCGCCGACGGCTTCGAAAGCGGCTGTCCACTCGAGAGGGCCGTTACGAGCCCCAGAAGTTCTCGCGGCTCCCGAGCCGCTCGCGGTGCGGTTTGGCGGTTTCCTCGTCGACCGAATCCGACGCCGCGTCCGCGTCGTTGTCGGACTCGTCCGCATCCTCAGCGTCGTCCGCGTCCTCCTCGTCGTCCATCGGCAGCAGCTCGAGCTTTTCGGCGCGCGCGTGGTTGCTGTGAACCCGCGTGATCTCGACGCGGGCGCGGGCCTCCGGAAGGACGCCGTCGACCATCACGATGAATCCGTCCTCGGTTCGGCCGACCCCGGCGCCGCTCTCGTGCATGTCGACGACGTCGACGACGACCTCCTCGCTGGGTTTAACGGGCTGGGTCTTCAGGTCCTCGATCGGCTGGTTGTAGTGGTTACACCACTCCTTGCCACCCCGATCGCCGTAGTGTTGACAGCCCATTCCCGAGATGCGCTCGGAGAAGCTCGGGCAGTCGTCAGCGAGTGGACAGTCTGCCATACGGCGTACTACCGGCGGCGTCGTTAAACCGTTTCCGTCTCGAGACTCCCGGTTGGCCCGTCTGTCGGTGGATCCGTCTCGCGGAGCGCGACGCGTCCCGGTGTTGGAACGAACGCCGAATCAACTGGAACTTCCTGACACGGTGTTTCGAAAACGTTTACGGGTGGGGCGTGCGATCGATAAATGATGAAGATCCTCGTAACGGTCAAGGAGGTCTCGACCGTCGAAGACGAGTTCGAGATCGAGGGAACGACGATCGCCGAGCAGTACCTCGGTGCCGACCTCAACGAGTGGGACGACTACGCCGTCGAGGAGGCCGTCCAGCTCCAGGAAGCGGGTATCGCTGACGAGGTCGTCACGGTGACGATCGGCCCTGAGGACTGCGAGCAGACGATCCGGCAGGCCCTCGCCAAGGGCGCCGACCGCGCGATCCGCGTCTGGGACGA
>NZ_JAAVUO010000056.1:0-18479 GCF_012163165.1 Natronococcus sp. JC468 | reverse complement strand
CCTGCCGGCTGTGCGGGGCGGCAGACATCAGTACGCCCCAATCATTTTATCGTCAGCGGTGGTTTGGTCGGGTAGCAGCGTTTCCATAGGTGAATAGCTTCTGAGTCACAGCTAGAGCGGTTCACAGAGCGGTTCTATGTTGGAAATGGCGAACATCAGGACGATCTCACGGAACTGTCGATACCAGCCCAGCGCTCGCTCGGCAACGCCGTGCGAGCGCTTCGTTGTCGAGTAGGAAGTTTCGGCCATCCAGCGCTGAGAGGGATGGACCTAATCTACTATATCCACAGAAGATAGTGGGCGGTGGTACAGGCCAACCCACCATCTGATGGGTGACAGGTGTGGACCAGCGGTGGCCGGCGGCGTTTTGCTCGTCGATAAGTTCTACAGAGGAACTTATTACTACCACTGGCCATCTGGTATTCTATCCTCCTATTACTAATAATTTTATCCTCCTGACTCCAAAATGCAGTTGTCTCAATCATTTTCTTGGTACTCAGCAGGGAATAATCAAACGGGAGAGTATCCCTCCAAATGACCACGATATGAGTCGGTACAACTTGTGAACAGCAGGGGCTTATAGAGCTGAATTTCAATGACTTTCCGACGGTTGACTGTCCTCACTGTCAAACCTCGCTACTTCGCCGTGGTACCGCCCATCGCAGCGAGCGGTCCCGTGACGCCGGCGGTCATCGTCTTGCCGGCGGATTGCATCCGCTGACCGGTCGACTCGAACGACGCGCCCATGTCCTCGGCCTGGCCCTGGACGTCCTCGATCGCCGACTTGGCGCCGGAATGATCGATCTCGATCGAGCCTTTGAGTTTCGAAAGCACCCCAATAATTGACACCTCTGTTAATTCTCAGTGCAGGTAAGACAAGTGTTGCTCTGAGGAGATTGACCATATAATTCTATATTCGGCACAATAGTGGAAAATACTGATTTCCATTGCCCCCTAATATTCACAATTGAGGGGTAATCATGGGTTCGCTTAAACTATTTCGGAAGAAAGCCCGCTGGAAGAGGGGAGCCAACAAAACAACACTGTACGAATGCCGTAACTGTGGGCAAAAATTCGCAACAGACGTTGACAAGTGTTCCAACTGCGAATCAAGGGAGATTGCTCACTACGAATTCTAAGCTTCACCCCTTATGGGTATCCATAGAGCTATGTTGCGAAGGGAACGCTGAGTGTCTTGCCAACCTATTTTCGCTATTAGCCATGTATCTTGTTACCTCACATCCCTCTATGAGCCAAATTACCGGGGGAAAAACAATAACATAATAGTTGAGAGAGTGGATTTCATTGAATCAGTTTAGTGAATGCCAAGATTGCGGATTCGTTCTGCAGGCGAGAAGTGAAACTGATCCCAACCCGAAGCGTTGGGATTCATGCCCACGCTGTGACGGCATCGATTTTGAGCTTCTTGATTCATAAAGAGGACTCGGTAGTCTCAGGAAATTCTGATTGTCGAGCAGTCGGTACGAATAATCTCGAGAACGGGATTGAAGTTTTCGGGCGGGTCGAATTCGTGATTAACGTCGTGTACGACGTCCTCGAGACAGTGACCGGCGATAGGAATTCAACGCGATCAATGCAACGGGGCCATCAGTCATTGTCCCGATTATGCTCGTTATTCGCATCGGGAACCAGCCCTGAGACAAGCGTCTCGACTTCGATACCCCACATCCGATCAATCACCAAAAAGCGAGTGCAGTTAGGAGATGCTGGATGTACTGGCCAGCACCATACTGCAGCGTGATAATCGCATGATCGACCTCGACGCCGAGAATCATGATCGTCCAGACGAAAAACAAAAATATCGTGACGGCCCCGCGGGTGCCTGTTGCTTTCGAGGGTATTATGGTTCTCGCAAGACAGTGAAGTTCAGCCCAGAGCCGATCGGCTGGGCGAGACCAGTCCTCGAAAATCGTCGGATCGTTGCAGCGTTCATCGTGTGTGCTCATGTGTCTGGGACTCTCACACCCGTTCGCTTGAGTCGTTTAACTCCGATTCATAGATGTGTTGAATTCGCCGTGACCGATACAGAGCATGAATGCAGTAAACCAATATCGTTTCTTCCGAGACAGTAGTGCTGAATCATCTGCTCAGCCGGCCTGCCTACTGATCGCAGACGTTTTGTCAGAGAAATAGATTCTAGAGCCGTGTACGATACAAGATGTGAGTTTCAGTAGTGACATCAGTGTTTATCCGAGTACAACTGGTTTGTTAACTTATCAAAGCTATTTCAAACGCCGCCAGATTGATGTCAAATAAGCATCTTAATACTGCTAACATTGAGAACTAAAATAGCCTTCCATGCGGATGCTTCCCATAGAACAGGAGTCAGGCTCTGAGTTATTACTACGGAGAACGTACTTTAATTATGAATCCGAAGTTCCCGATTCGTGGAACTGAAAAAGACGGATCCACTACGGTAGAAGTAGTAGAAGCCGTGGCAGCGGTTCTGGATATCCCTCCCGAGGAACTCCCTCCCTTATACCATACAGTAGATGCAGATGCGCTTGACGCTCTCGTTGAGAGCGGGAACAATATAACTGTCCGCTTCGAGTACGAAGGGTTCGAAGTACTCGTGAAACCGGACGAAATCCATCTCCAAGAACGATAACGAGGTTTCGACAGTCACCTAATCGGCCCTCTGCTCGTGCCACATTTGCGCTTTGTATTCAGCAGCGCCTTTCTACCAGCTACCAGATAGGACGTGAGTCGAATCTATGGATTCTTGTGCTAATCCATATCAGACTCTATCTCGGTCGTGGCCGTAAACTCACGTAGGATGTCACCGGCACCATCGCCAAACAGCGTCATCGCTGCCAGAATTGCCACACTAGTCGCCTCTGTCGGAAGGTCCATTCCCAGCGCAGGGGCCACATAGAAGGTGGCAAGCAAGATAACGGCACTGAAGCCGATCTCGATCCGTTCGCGATGTGGGACATTAGTCATAAAGACAAGCCGGGGAATCGAACCCCAGAGCTACCAACTGAGGAATCTACTACCAAGGGACTTATCAAAAGCGGAGTGTTTCAGGTGTGAAATGCAGAAAGTTGCTAACCATGAATTTGGATATCAAATATGATAGAATAGCTATAGACCCCAGAAACGAGTTAATCAATGACAATGTTACGATAAAGATGATCCGCTGTGTACTTTGATCGAACTCACACATCTCTTTTTGGTATGGAATCAAATTATACGATATGACAGATTCTCCTAAAGGACAGAGAGGGATCGCTATCTGTGTCCAATGTGGAAGGAAGTATGCGGCAAAGACACTCTCAGATGGAGGTGTCCAGCCTATCGGATCACCTAGCGGGTGCAAGTCCTGTGGATGTACCGAGTTTAACCCCTTTTCACTGCCGGAGACAGATCCTGATTCCGAGAAAGGGAATCTCCACGGGTGAATATTGCTCGGTGTCAAACCCCTCGTGAGTAGTCCTAAGATGAGTATCATCGACAACGCTTCGAGATACAGGCCAGCTTGAGATTTCACTAGCAGGAGTCTGAGCTAGACTATCGCTGCCTCGAGGGCCTCGCGGATCGAACAGTCGGCCTCGGCATACGCGTCCCAGGATTCGGCCTCGTCGATCTCCTTGTTGAGCTCGCGAACTCGCTCGATAAGATGGTAGCCGGCCAGCATTCGCGAGGAGCTCGAGCGCAGATCGCGTCGTCAGAGTAGTGCTCCGTGTTCCCGCACTCGGCGCAGATCGTCCCTCCCAGACGGAGTCGTTCGCCGAGACGCTCTCGGGTTCGTTCGCGTAGTCGAACCTCCGGCCAGGGTAGTACTCGCGAATCTCGTCGCCGTCTTCGTCCTGGACCTTGTAGGCGTAGATCTGTTGGGCTAGCGATGGTGTCTCTGGTTCTGTGTTTGAGTCCTTCGAGAGACTCTTTTCACCGCGGGCGGCATGCTCTGTACGGTACTGGTAGCCGACTACGACGTCCGGAGCCCGCTGTGGCGGCTTCTCGATAACCTTCAGGCTGCAGAAGTCCCGCACACGGTGTGTTCGTGCTCGAGCTCGTTGAGGACCGACTCGGCGTCCGCTTTCCGACGGCACTTGAACGAGCACATCGCCGTGTCGTAGAACATATGGCTTGGGTGGTAGTCGCTACAGTGGTCGCACTCGTACCAGGCGCTGGTGGAGTCTGTTGCGGACATGGTTGAGAAGTATCTGCGAGAAACCGGCGCTGCCAACGCCGGCTTGTTGTCTCTCGATTAGTAGTTAGGACTAGGTAAAGAAGGTGGGGCCTACACCAATTTGGTTTGGTTGCCGTTGTGTTCGGAATGAGCGCGGGTACTGTTGTACTCCTTGTGAGATAGCGAACTGAAAACGTGTTTCTCGCACTCGTTTTCGGATCGTCGTTCTCTTGCTTAGAACTCTGGCATAGCTATCGTGGAAGTCCTTGGCAGATACGCTTCGTCGTCGATAACTACACTGCCGATTAGTCCACGGTCAGCCGTTGAACTCCTCCGATCCGGAAGTGAGCGGATACTGGACCCATTAGATAACCCGGTCGAAGCCGAAGAAACCTACTGTGGGATTCGTTTACTTGACTACGTACTCAGCGTCGACCGAATAGGTATCGTCGCCGGTGAGCGTTTCTGTCGCGACGTGCTCGCCAGCATCGGGGTTTTCGATGCCATCGATGACTAGCGTCACTTCACCGGCAACATCAGTGTTGTACCGCCCATCGAGGACGAAGGTCGCTGATGACCCGCTGTATTCGTCCGAATTGACGCGGATCACATCGGTCGTACCATCCCCATCGCGGTCTAAATAAACCGTGATGTTTTCGTTCGTGAGTCCGTCGAGGCTCGTTCCCGGTGGATACGCGACGTCGATCGCGTCGACCTCTCCGTCGAAGTCATCAGATGCGTCGTCGAGGGTCCAGGTGTGCGTCGATGCTATGTTGGCGTCGCTCGGACTTGCATCCAAGATATCTGCCACCACTGTCGAATCGCCGTTATAGGCGGTCCAGAGGTCAAATTCTTCCCGATTCAGGTTTTCAGTGACCAGCAGTTTCCGGTCGTCGGCAACGTTGTTCGTGTCGTCGCGTACATCGTCGATATTGAGCCGAAGGTCGGTCCCGATCCCGGCTGCGAGGTCGTCAAGATTTGCACGCTCGGCAGTGGTTTCGCTCCCGCTCCCCATGAGAAGGACGACACCGCCATTCTCGGTGAACTGCTGCACAGCATCGATTTCGTCAGCCGTCCACTCCTCCGGACACGACGAGGCGACAAGTGCCCTTGCTTCGGATAGAGCATACCCAGTGTCGTTGCTGTAGTTGTTGATGCTATGGAGCTCAATGCCAACACCTTCGAGGTACCGCTGATAGAACGCGGTGTCCTCTGCAGAGACTGCGTTGTCTTGATTGAACGTCTTGTGCCCACCATCGATGAGGACCGGCCCTGATGGGTTCGCGTCGTCATGGAGTTCGTCGATCAGGTTCGTGACGAACGTGAAGTGATCGAGATCAGTGGTCTCCTCTTCCCATACTTCGTTGATTGTGACGCCGCCGAAGTAGGCGACGTGCTTCGGGCGATCGACAGCGACGAGGGGAAGGTTTCCGTCGTCGTACTCAACGGTGTAACTCGACGTGTTCTCCTGCACAGCTTCGGGCTCTGCCCATATCGGCACGCGTGAGGGCGGGACTTTGCCGTCCGTCGTGACGATACTCGAGGTGTGCGGGTGCATCGATGTCGAGACATCGCGGTTACGCCACTCTGGGAGCTCGTCTTTCACACCGGCCCACAGTCCCCGGCTGTTTTCGCGGGCAAATCGCTGTGCGGCGAGATACTCGTCCGTATTGCTCATGCTTCCTGCGTAGACGCGGGCGTACCCCTCCTCAATTGCGAACTTATTATAAACGGTGTCGTAGGTGCCGTTACCCTCGCGATCGTATCGGATCTTCGCGAGAAGACGTCCATACTGGTCGATTTCTTCGGACTCACAATCCAATCTGACCTGACACTGCGTCCCGACAGGGAGCTCCTTTTCGGCGAAGTCCGTCGCCTTGTTCCCCCACTCCTCAAGGTGTTCTCCGTCGTCTATGAACTCCCACTCCTCGATCTTCTCGTAGTATGTGTTACCCGACTTTTCAGGCGTGTCGTGACCCAGAACCCGGACGTTGTATTCTGTATCGTTCTCATCAACCAGAATGTCGACCGTGTCGCCGTCGGTGACTTTTGTGATCTCAGCATCATACCAGACGCCACAATTGAGTTCTGAGGCCGCCGCGTAGATCTGACTTGATGTCGCCCCGATACCGAGTGTCGCCGCAATCGATTGCAGGAAACTCCGTCTGCGCATTCGAATAAACTCAAGGTATCAATACATAATAACTTTCCTGTTAGTCAATAAATAGTCCTATGAACGCTCATCAAGCGAATTTCCTGCTAAGTGTTTGATCATAATAATACAGATTGACGTGGGGGAATCGGACTACTATCGCTTGTGGACTGGTTCGAGCCTTGTCGGATTCTTCCCACGGCTAAAGTCATGGGTTTCCTCATTGTATCTCTGTGAGTTCTACCCAAACAGATTCACCTCAGCTGTTAGACACTTGTATTGGGATTTCTTAACTCACGTAAAGAAATTAGATAAGGAAAGTGAATACTATCCCAAAGAATAGAAATAGTCCAGCCCATGTGGTAGTAGCGACAATTCCAGCTAAGAGTAAAGAAGAGCCGATATTATTCAATCTATTTCGTGCGTATCGTTTCACCGTCATGGGAGCAGAGTCTGTTCCATCAGTGAGGAATGACAATATAACACTATTTGAATCTTAGTCAGACGTCCGAATGACTGACACCAGTTCTTTCTGAACTCCTATATAAGAATCTCAAAATTAGGCCGCTGATAAGCGTTACTTCAGTTAATCATTCAGCTGATCATCTGTGCGGATTCAACGGAATTTCATAGAAAATCTTTCTACGCTATCCACAGAATTTTTTCCTTTCACTTGTGGAACTGATCCTAAACAAGTCACTGATTTTCAGTAGATGTTTTGGGCTGTGAACACTATCGGAGACAATGAAATACAGCGGTCATACAATATTTGAAGAGACAGTCTTATACTCACTACTCCTTGTAATAGAGGAACACCCCTTTGTCCTAACGGCTACGCTCCTTATTGGGATCTCGCTGGTCCTACTGTTACTCCCATGGGGACTGCGGTTTTTGGGCACATTACTCGAGAAAAGAACGGAACGTGACTGGAGTGAAACACTCGATAACTATCTCCCGCTCACCCACTTCATCCACGCGTTCGTTCGACTTGGGCAGTTAACCGTGGTAGTCGGTGGAGCCATTGGTCTACTCCATTTGTGGAGCTATGAGTCGCCGGTCTGGTATACAGTTGGAATACTCACTACAATGTGGCCGACACTCTCACGGATACTTGGAAGCGGCGCTGTCCTAATTATTGCGTACGTCAGTGGATTGGCGATTTCGTCATGGATGGATTCTGTCTCTTCGAACACTTCAAGTATCGACCGTCATGATCGGGAAATCATCAAACGTGTTCTACAAATCACTGTTCTCATCACAGCAGTATTATTTATCCTCACACTGTGGAATTTCGATGTTTCTGGACTACTCGTTGGTGCTGGTGTTATCGGGGTAATTCTTGGATTCGCTGCACAGGAAACACTTGGTTCGGTTATTGCGGGACTTATTCTGATGTTCTCTCGCCCCTTCGAAATTGGCGACTGGATTGTTGTTGGAGACGACCGAGGGATCGTTACCGAGATTACGATCGTCCATACCCGGATTCGCGGTCCAAATGGTGAGCACGTTATTATTCCGAACGAAGTTATTGGAAGTCAGACGATCCACAATCGCAGTAGGGAGAACCGTCTCCGATTTTCTGTTGATGTGGGTATCGATTACGAAGCCGATATTGAAACTGCTCGCGAGGTCGCGCAAGAGGCGGTTGAATCCCTCGAAATCGTCGAGGAAACACCGTTCCCATCGGTTCGTATTGAAGAGTTAGATGATTCGTCTGTCGTGCTCCGAATTCGGTTCTGGGTTAACAAGCCTAATACGGAGAAGATGTGGAAGGCAGAGGATGAGGCGCTTGAAGCCGTGAAGACGGCACTCGAGGATGCTGGAATCAATATCCCTTATCCTCATCTTCGATCGGTTACAGAGGAAAAGCCGACGAAAAGCAAACACACAATTGCTAATAACAACGATTAATACACTCTACGCTATTGAGGACGCGAAATTCCGAGCGTTTGGATATTGCAGTTTGCAGTTCCCTTGTTCTTTCAGGGGTTCGTCTGCTCTTATGGTCGCACAGACAAGCATTCGTTACATTTCTCCTTTGAAAATTGGCGGTATCTGGGCTCGTATTCGCGGAGTAGGTCGTTGAAGACATCCGCTTTCGACGTGTCTCGTCTATCATCAACCCCTTTCGATACTCTATCCTTTCGGAGTTACATTCTTGTTGTCTGGATGAGACAAGTGTGGTATGTATGATTTCATTGTTGTCGGCGTTGGTCCCGCCGGGTCACGATTCGCCCGGCGAGCCTCCGAGTACGGCCACGATGTCCTCGCCTTAGAGCAAGGGACGATCGGCACGCCGCTGGCCTGCTCGGGTCACGTTAGTACGGACATCTGGAATATAACAGGTAAGGATGCACGTGAGGAACTGTTCCAGAACGAGATCTACGGTGCGCGCTTCCACGTCGGCGGCCCTCGCAGCGACGCTTACCCCTTCTATAAGCGCGAGGTTGCCTCGAACGTCATCGACCGCGTCGGGCTGGATCGTCACCTTGCCAACCTCGCTCGCGAGGCCGGCGCCGACGTTCGGGAGCGCCACTCTGTCATGAGCGTCACTGAACAGCACGACCGTGTCGAGGTCATTGCGAGCGGCCCCGACGGTCCAGTCACCTACGAGGCAAAGATGATAGCGGGCTGTGATGGCCCACGCTCGAGGGTCCGAAACGAGGTTGGACTTCCCGAGCCCGACGAGCTACTCCACGGGGTACTGGCGTTCTCCGAAGAAGATGATTGCCAGGACTTCGTCGACGTCCACCTCACGCCGCCGACCTTCTTCGCCTGGCGGATCCCCCGCGGCGAGGCCGGCGTCGAGTACGGCCTCGCGGCTCCGCCGGGCGTCGAGGTGACCAAACACTTCGCGGAGCTGATCGACGGCTACGAGATCGATGTCGCCCGCCGGTGTTCGGGCGTGATCCCGATCGGCCCCGCGGATCGGGTGACGAGCCGCCGGACCTTCCTGATCGGCGACGCTGCAGCCCAGACCAAACCGTTCACCGGCGGCGGGATCCTCTACGGGACGACGGCCGCGGACCACGCGGCCCGCGAGATCGACCCCGATCGGCCGACCACCGTCGCGGCCTACGAACGCGCCTGGCGCGAGGACTTGGAGCACGACCAGCGCTTAGGCCACTGGCTCCGACGAGCTTACTCCCTGCCCGAACCGGTCCAGCGCCTGGGTCTGGGCACGCTCTCAGGCGAAATCGCGGTCCACATGGATCGGCCTACATCGTTGGTTTCGCCAGACCACCTGAGGACGATACTCTCGCGGTTGCGACTTTAATTTGCCTTAACACTCGCTAATTCGCCTTAACACTCGCTAATTTGCTGCTACAATCTATGTGTTCAATATCCCCACGGCCCCTTGTCTCGAGTGCCCGCAAGGGCATAGGTGCAATCTCCAGTTGCTTACCAACTGAAGGGGTTCCCCCTCCTTCACTGGTAAGATGTTGCACCAGCATCCCACCTACCATTCCCACCACCATTCGCTTTTGGAGGACGTAGTTTTCTAGAGGGTCGACGGTAATAGGTGGCACTTCAACTATCCTTCCATCAGACTAAGGAACGCCGCACCAGGAGCGTTCCCGACGCCGTCGAGAATACGTTTGTCGATACAGTCAGCAAACTACTCAAAACACTGCTCTCCCCGAATGGTAGGGTGACGTGCTCCCACGACTACAGTCGTGTGCTTCCCGAGGTTCCTATGTTACTCCCGTCAATTCGGATGGTTGGGAATCTGAGCTTCGTGTGCCGACAAGCACTGGCAGCGCCACGCTACCGATACTCGTTCCTTCATGGGGTGGCGAGTTATCTGAGGCATTTACTGTCGGCTGGCGTGGTCGGCTTACTTGTTTGATTTCAGCTCTCGCCGTGGCAAACACCGAGTCAACTGCCAGTTTTCCACGCACAATTAGTAGTACTGTGGTGAGTAGATTCAATCTGACGGCGCGTCTCCCACGACTGAAGTCGTGGGTTTTGCGTCTGCACTTCTTTATAAAAATCCCTATAAATAATAGTACTAATTCACAACTTCTGAGAACGCTCCAAAATTAATTATATTTAATATATCCAATAGCAGTAATATGGGAACTTCAAAAAGCGATGAAGATGGATCATTTCATCGGAGATCGTATCTCAAAATGACCGGTGCTGCAGTTTTGGGAACACCCTTCATCGGAACGGCAGTAGCTTCCGACCATAAGACCGTTACTGTCCCCAAGAACGAGCGAAAAGTCGTTGAGGTCGGCGATGCCGAAACCCTCGAGAACGTTACGTACGACGTGACGGCCTCCGGAGCAGGTGTGACGATCGTCGCGAATGGGACCGACTGGACAATCCGCAACATCGCGGTTGCTGGTGCAGTTGACATGGGTAACCGCACGATCATCGGAGCGGCCGATACCGGCGGCGGAACGTCACGTATCAAGAACGTGTGGCTCGGTGACGGGTGCCTCCGTAAGGAAGACGGCGCAACCGGAATCTGGGTTGACCCGGATCATGAAGGCCATCTCGAGATCGAACGCGTTAATGTTCAGGAGATGAGCGACAACGGATTTTACTGTTCGGCGCCAGGTACTGACTGGGGAAGCGGTGGCACCGTTGCTATACGAGACTGTTACGCAGCGAACAACTGGATCTCACAGTATCGACTCGCTGAAGGGACCATTGAAAACTGCGTCGCGTCCGTTACCGACAGTCGAGAGAAACGCCACGGACGGGGCATCTGGGCGTGGTCGCCGGGCCCTGTAAAAGTGCGAGACAGCCACTTCGATATGAACGGGAACCACTACTCGTTCGTCGCTGGTGCAAATGATAAGGGAAGTCAAATTGATGTCTTCGATACAGAGTGGAACGACGAGTTCCATGGCGGGTGGCGAACAATCGCCGACGGAACGGTTAATTTTGAAGGAGGTAACGGTAATAGTCCGCAGAACTTTGTCCCCCAGGGATGTCCAACGTCGGCTGCAGAAGCGGTTTGTACCGAGAAGAAAAAGGAGAATTCCGAGGGCAACGAATCCGAGAGTGAGAATCCGTTGATTGACGATTATCGCAGTACCGAAACCGGTGCTGTTGAGATCGATGGACTTTGGGATGCGCTCATCGATTGGGAGCGTGGCGATATTGGAATGAGCCTTCTAATCGACGTCTTCAGCGCATGGTTCGGTAGTTAGCTGGATTGAGACAGTGAACTCCCTCCCCAGCGAGTGCCGAAGGCGCGAGCAGGGAGGGGATGCGGATGACGAGGACTTCGAATTTTGGATGGCACACTTGCAGTACCGCGACGGTGACTGGTATCTCCACGCCTCAATGCGGAAAGTCGAGACAGACGAGGAACCGTCTGAATCCGAGTCTAAGCACAGAACAGTCCTTGGTGTGGATTTGGGCGTCAACAACCTTGCCGTTGCTTCGACAGGGCGGTTCTGGTCGGCAGACGAGTTCAACAGTGCAGGTACGAGAACCACGCGGACTACAACGCTGCAAAGAACATCGGTTTGCAGTATCTCCGTCATCGGCAAAACGCAGACGATGGAGGCGCACCCGTAGATGTGCGCTTGAATCGCGGGACGCTGAACGTGAACGGGGAGTACGTACCCCCTGCCTCTATTCAGGCATAGAACGGGAGTCCACGCGAAAGCCTGGGGGTCGTACGGAAAATCGAAGATCTTCCGTGATGACGAAAGGTCTTCGACCTTTCGAACCACTTGACCCCGAGGTGATTTACCATGGACGTTCTTGCAAAGCTCGCCGCTTTATTTAGTCTCTATCTATCCAAACTTTATGTTTCTGTAGTCCAACTATCAACTAACAATGGTCTGGTCTGTTCGATTCCGTGAGGATGAAAATGAAATAGAGGAAGCCGAAGCCGATGCAGCTCTTCCCACATGCTCCGAGTGTGAATCAGGCAATATCATCCAAAAATCTAACACAGGAGAACGGATCTGTGAGGACTGTGGTCTTGTTGTCGAAGATGAAATGATTGATTCGGGACCAGAGTGGCGTGCCTTCAATCACAACGAACGTCAGAAGAAATCCCGTGTGGGTGCTCCAACGACCCAAACAATGCACGATAAGGGGCTCACCACTCAGATTGACTGGAAAAATAAAGATGCCTATGGACGATCAATCTCCTCAAAAAAGCGTTCGCAGATGAATCGACTTCGGAAATGGCAAACTCGTATCCGTACAAAAGACGCCGGTGAGCGGAATCTCCAGTTCGCACTCAGCGAGATTGATCGCATGGCGAGTGCACTTGGTGTTCCGCGAGCAGTCCGTGAGGTAACAAGCGTGATTTACCGACGAGCACTGCAGGAAGATCTCATTCGTGGTCGATCAATTGAGGGTGTCGCCACAGCTGCGTTGTATGCTGGGTGTCGGCAAGAAGGAATCCCACGCTCACTAGAGGAGGTCACAGAGGTTTCGCGTATTGAGCGAATAGAAGTAAGTCGTACTTATCGGTATATTTCGAACGAGCTTGGTCTTGAACTGCTTCCTATCGATCCAAAACAGTATGTGCCCCGTTTCACCTCAAAATTGGATTTGCCCCAAGAGGTCGAAGCTAAGGCCAAGGAAATTATTGACGAAACTGCTGATCCCTTGCTTTCGGGGAGGGGTCCATCTGGATTTGCTGCTGCCGCTATTTACGCTGCTTCTTTACTTTGCAACGAGAAACGAACACAAAAAGAGGTCGCAAATATCGCTCAAGTCACTGAAGTTACTATTCGAAATCGATATCAGGAGCAAATCGAAATGCTAGGAGTACGGTGAACTACCCCACCTTACTCCGCTCGCTACATAGAGGGTGGGCCTTCCTGTTTCTATGACAAGATTGAATGCAGGTTGTGGTATCCGTGCCCGCCTCTCCTCTCATACTCGTCTTTCGACTCACGTGGAGTTGACAACACCCGAACGCGTCGTTCGTATCAGTGAGGGTCAGTCCCCTGACTTGGACTTGTCACTACCTGTCTCACCTAAATCACGAGGCGGAGGCCTTTTCCTCAACGGAGTGAACGAAGCGAACGGAGTAGGTGGGGAGGAGCCGACAGTACCACAATGAACCACGTTCTTCGGCAGTCCTACTCTTGAGCGTTTAAGTAACACCGCCACGTTATGTGAAACGTCGTGGAACACCGTCGTACCGCCGTAATCAAGCTCGACGTGCCTCAGGACGCCGATACGCCCCTCCGCGAGACGGTCGAGCAATTCAAACACTGTGCGAACACCGCGAGCGAATGGTGTTGACATGGCGACGACGGATACCACGTTACCTCGAAGGCCAAAGCCGAACGTGCCTTGTACGACCAACTGCGGGACGAAACCGACCTCACCGCGAACCTCGTTCAGAAAGGAGTCCGCCGGGCGGTCGAAGCCGTCAAGAGCGATGTCGCATGACTGAAGCGCGGTGAACGAACGTCGCAACCCCACTTCTCCGCCGATAGCGCGGTCTATGACAAACGTAGCGCGACGTTCCACCGCGACTACGTTTCGCTTTCTACTGTCAACGGGCGCGTCGAGTGCGACTACATCCTTCCCGACGACCCCGAACGCCACCCACGGGCGTACCTCGAAGACGAGGACTATGAGTTCCGCATAGCGAACCTACAACGTCGAGACGGCGAGTGGTTTCTTCATGCGTCCATGCAGAAGGTCGAAGCCGACGATCCCGAACCCGACACCGGGCACAGAACAGTCCTCGGTGTAGACCTCGGGGTGAACAATATCGCTATTTCGTCTACCGGTACGTTTTGGTCCGCCGATGGGATCAACCACTGGCGGAAGGAGTACGAGAAGCACCGTGGCTCACTTCAACAGACTGGGACGCGAGCCGCCCATGAAGCCATCGAAGGCGTCGGTCCCAAGGAGTACGGACGCTTCGAGATATACCTTCATGGCGTAGCGAACGAACTTATTGAGGAAGCCGTCGAACACGGTTGTTCGCACATCGTCTTCGAGGACCTGACGCATATCCGCGAGAACATCCCGCAGGCGACGTGGCAACACGTCTGGGTGTTTAGGCGGTTGTTCCAATACGTCGAGTACAAGGCGGCAGAGCACGACGTCGAAGCCGTACAAGTCCCGCCGAACCACACGTTTCAACGCTGTTCGACGTGCGGCTGTACTCATGAGGACAACCGTGACGGCGAGCACTTTGAGTGCTTGAAATACGGGTATCAGAACCACACGGATTACAACGCGGCGAAGAACATCGGCTTTCGGTATCTACGTCGGAGGAAAAACGCAGCTGACGGAGGCGCACCTGTAGACGTTGCGCTGAATCGCGAGACGCTGGACGTGAGTGGGGAGTACGTCCCCCCTGCACCATGGACGGTAGCGTAAGCCCATGTGCGGTAGGGCGGAGTAGTTTACGCGCAATTATTTATCTCATTTTTCATATAGGATATAAACAAAACATCAGTATAGATGATTTAAATATTACAAACTTGTTCGCTTAGTCGCTTTAGGAAAAAATAACACTATAACTGAAATTATAACATCCACTGATATCAAGTTCTAATGATCATTTACCGCTAACGGGTGTGCCGACATCTACTCCGTGTGAAAATAGTGATAGACAATTTGTATTCTATTTCAGGTATTCGTCAAAATAGCTTGCTAAAGACGACAGTTACGGTAATAGACCCTTCACACAGAAGTCTAACAGAGGTCAAAGAAGATAATATTTCTGATGGTTAGATAGCCGCACAATTACAAAACCCAAGTAGCACTACCTAACTGCTCGCATGATGTTACAACTACAACCCGCCCAACAACTTCCAAACTGGCTTCAGGACCCAATTGCCGAGTTGGTCACGTTCCTCCCGCGCCTAGTCGGTGCACTGATAATCCTCTTCATCGGCTGGATAATCGGTCGGTTCGCTGCGCGAGTCGTTCAACGACTTGCTGATGGTATCGAACTTGATCGCATGGTCCTTGAAACGCCGCTGGGTCGTATGCTCGGTGGTACTGAACAGGCTGTTTCCAGGGCGTTTGGCTCACTGGCAAAATGGTTTGTCTATGCGCTCGCGATCCTAGCAGCGGCAAATGCCCTCGCAATCACGTTGCTCTCGGAGTGGATTTCGATAGCGGTTGCGTATTTGCCAGCCTTCATTGCCGGACTACTTGTAATCGTTCTTGGTTTTATCGTCGCAGATTTCATCGGTGACATCATTGAGCGAATGCAACTTGCGACTGAATCTGCGTACACAAGTTGGTTTGCCAACGGTGCCCGGATGTTTCTTTACTTTACAGCGATTGTTATCGGCCTCGATACAATGGGAATTGATGTTGCTATCCTCTACGTGTTTGCGCGAGCACTTGCATGGGGACTCGCTGCAGCCGTTGCCATCGGCGTCGGTGTTGCGTTTGGCTGGGGCGGTAAGGACTATGTCTCGGAAAACATTGATCGATGGATGGGACGCACTGCGGACATGGCGCCCGACGAAGGTAGTTCCAGCGGCCAATCGGGCACAGGTAGCCAGTCTTCGACTCAAGCTCGTGATGCTGACCGCGACTCTGGAACTGAACCCGGTCCTAGTACGGACGACGATTAGGCGCTACTCTGTGGCCGGTTAACCCTGTGGTGTATTTTTGGTTGACTTCGATGCAAAGAAAGGTTTCACCGGCACAACGACGAATGATCTAACGATCTTATCGTTCTTACGTTTCCACTTTTTCAGATGTGTAATTGTGTAGGTATCATTGTAACAGGATTCTATCTGCTTGAGAGCAGTCTCAAATTCGTCTTTGTCAAATTGAGCAGCGGAAATACAGTCGCTGACTACCGCAATCCTGTCTGTGCGTGCATAAATGTTGAGACGCCCCTCAAAGACGTATTCCAGCTTTTCAATCCCTCTATAGATATCACTCTCTGATAGCGAGCCAGGCTCGACTGGGAGAGAGATATATGCTTGATATTGATCTGGCTGATTTGTAACGTGTCGCTTCCAGAATTGTCTCATAAACACCAATAATTGATTACTTGAAATCATCTCCAGTCGTTCTTAGATGTGTCTCGCAGACACCGGTAATACGTCCTTTGTTATCGACCGTGGACGACCGATAACTCACTTGCTTCGCGTCACGTTCGGGAGAGCTTTATACGAGCACTAGCTACCGTATCACAGCCATGAGACAACGGTTTTCTATTCCTTGGTCAGCGAGGGTCGCTTGTTCTCTTACACTCATTGCCGTCGGTATTGCCGGTAATACTGGATTGAATTCGCAATACAGGTTTCTATCAACTTTTCTGCTGATGGCTGTTGGTCTCTTTGGCATAGTAAATTCTGCCCGCAATTACACCACAACGCGGCTTCGCATTGCGACAAAACGATGGTGGCTGCTCTCAGTTATCACTTTTATCCCATATGGATTGGTAGCAACTCCTACAAGTGAACTAGCTGCTGGTACTGCACTCCCTGACACAATTGTCATGCTCACACTTGAGTCAATTGCTGGAGCAGTTGTCTGCTGTGCAGTAGCAATAACAGTATTATACAGCTTTGCTACTTTCGGCGTATATCCAGGACAACCATCGCCAGAAGAACGGATTCTAACCAATGATCGAGATTGACGTTTCCAATCACCAATGAGATACGCACGACGAACTAACTATCCAAACTGGAGTTTCACTCCGTTTTGGGATGGTGCTCACCTCTTTCTCAATGAAAACCTCAAGAGCATTGACACCCACCCGCGCCTAAAGACGCGGGAATCCACGAAGTGGAGTTTGAGGTTCCGTGTTTCCTCGGGGTTCAAGGACGCTTTCGCGTGACCCTTCGACGGTAGCCATCCAATTGTGACCGAGGATCTGCATTACAACGGGAACAGTCCTGTCAATGGGACCTTCCCATCCAGGCGTACTGGACGTTTCGATGGGAATACCGCTTCCCTCCACGGTCGGGTATTCAGCCGACTGGGTACCACCATTCGCGTCTCCATTACGAGGACGTGGTGGATTGATTCTGGTTTTGTTACCCATCACGGTCGCTGGTCGAAGACCAGTTGACGGTGAAACCGTCGTGCCGTACGTGGGGAAGACCATCACCACGTAGTACGTTCGAACCAACATAATATTGACGGCTTCAAACACAGATGTGCTATCGTCGGTGGCTCGTGTCACTTAGTGACGGCGCGTATCCACGGCCTCAAGGCCGTGGCATTGCGCCTGTTCAACCTGTAACGCAAATTCGGCGGTTGGACTTCTCGAAATGCCCTCTCAACGATATCCGTCAAGGCGTTCTGGAAATGGTCAAACCGTTCGTCTATATGCCACTCAGCGACGTCGTGTTCTTGCAGTCGTTTGAGTGTCGTGTGCATCTCCTTGTGGAGTGCTCGAGCGCGACCACCGTCGTAGATGTACGGTTGGTCAGAGTATCGTTCTGACAGGCACAGCCTGTCAGCAGTTTGGACTCACCGATATCGAACCCAATTCGAGTCGGGTCGTCCGGTGTGTCTGGTTCGTCCACGCCGTACTCGACAATGACGTGTAGCATCCAGTTCGTGCGGTGCTGTTGGAGCCGGAACTCGCAGACCGTCACGTTCTCGCCTTTGAGCAGGTAGAACAGACGAAAAAGGACCGATGTTTGGTTATATCCTCCTGTTGCTACGATCTCCAAGCCTACTGAACAGCTGTCTCGATAGCTTCCAGCTCATCTTTCCGGAACGACGATGGTGCCTCCTCCGGATTTTCCTCTTCTGAAACATCGATCTTCCACAAGATTCCTGCCCTCATTTTTGCTTTCGGGGGCAGGCGTCCGTTCGTATCAATCTCATATCCCACCGCATCACAAATTGCGGCTAGGTCCTCTTTCGTGAACACTGCCGATTCCTCTCGTTCAAATCGCCCTACAGCTACCCTGATTTCATTTCGGAATTCATTGACGGTTTTGGCCATACCCGCCACGACACGTACCTACATTGTCTTTGTTCCGGTCAACTCCGGACCCGATAAGCACCCCAGACGATGAGATCGTATGTCTGGTCGGTGTTCGACATGAACATCGGTCGCTTAGCTGTCACCAACCCACCCCTAAACAGTAGTTGCTGAAGTGACCAAGCGACGATTGTCGTTGTCCTCGTTGTCTCGATATGGTCGAGACAACTGAGGCAACGCAGGTGACTCGCGCAGCGTCGTCACTGCTGTTTCCTGAACTTGAGTTCGGAATCGCTGCTAACACCACATAT
>NZ_JAAVUO010000055.1:0-18890 GCF_012163165.1 Natronococcus sp. JC468 | reverse complement strand
CGCGACGCGATCCCGTCCGCCCTCGAGCGCGGTGCCGAGTCCCTCCGCGGCCCGCTCGAGGGCGGTCTCCGGGGTCGTCGCCACTAGCTCGCCGTCCCGGCGAACGAGCGGGCGGGTCAGCCACTCGCCGTCGGGATCGGCGCTCTCGCTGATCCCGCGCTGGCAGGCGAGCCCGTTCGAGACGGGGTGGGCGGCGTCGCCGCGCACGCTCTCGAGGCCGTATCCCTGGTCGACGGCCCGCTGGACGTGGCCGCAGCCGACCGCACACCGCATGCACGTCGTCGGCACCAGGTCGGTCACCGCGTCCCCACCCCGTGTTCGGATCTGCAGGACAAATATCTACGTATGGGTTCGTTATCGATGAATAGTGGCTTCTCTGTGGTCGATATCATGCTAGTAGCAAACGAACGGAGGTACTAAACAGTGATCGTTTACTATTCGTCAATTTTTCCCTAAAATCCGTGTCTATCGCCAGTGTTTGATCGGATACGGAGAATATAAGGGAGGAACTCGAATCGAGTGCGGTTCGGAGCCGCCGATGGTGCCTCGGACCCGACGTTCGCCCTCGTGCGGGTGCCGGATCCGGTTCGGATCCGCAATACTGGTTCGGACTGACGAACGCACCGCAACCGAACATCTACCAGTAATAGAGAGTATTTTGTATTTTGATCATTCTGCCGGAGGTAGTGGGCAGGTCGCGATCGGACCCGTCGTCGGATCGTGAGTTCGTCGGTCGCTCGAGATCCCCCGCGGGGCGAGGTGCCTTCGACGCGGACCCGGGATCGCACCGCCGCGGCGACGCTGGATTCGCCCGCCTGGGGTAGCGTCCGCGAACGCGGCGGCCGACGGGTTGACAGCCGGGAGCGGAAGCTGACGGAGTTCGCGACGTCGGTCGCGTTTCGTCGCGCCGCCGTTCGAAAACGTACCGAGTCGAAGCTATCTGAAAACCATCTTATTCCTATACTCATCAGAATGCAAACCATTCCACCCGATACTATCGCCCCGTAATCCGTCGACAGGTCGATACTCCGGTACCGAATCCGGATAGCACGGCAGCGATATCGTCGCAACCTTCGAGGACCGGCCTCCTCGAGCGAGTTCGCGAATCGCCCTCGAGGACCGCCGCCTCGCGGCGGGCGTCGACGAAACGCGACACCCGTTCTCGCCAAAATCGTTCGAGAGTGGTACTCGAGCGATGGATTCGTTTCAGTTACAGGCCGTATTCGGAGTAATCCGTACGCTTTTGTCGATCTACAGAAAACGTCCGTCCATGTCACTGGAAGACGATTCCCTGAACTACCACGAGGACGACCCGCCCGGCAAAATCGCCGTCGAGACGACGAAGCCGACCAACACGCAGCGAGAGCTGAGTCTCGCGTACTCGCCCGGCGTCGCCGGGCCGTGTCGTGCGATCGACGAGGATCCCGACGACTCCTACCGCTACACCGCCCGCGGAAACCTCGTCGGCGTCGTCTCGAACGGCTCCGCCGTGCTGGGGCTGGGCGATATCGGGCCGGAGGCCTCGAAACCCGTGATGGAGGGGAAGGGCGTCCTGTTCAAGCGGTTCGCCGACATCGACGTCTTCGACCTCGAGCTCGAGCACGACGACCCCGACGCCTTCATCGAGTCCGTCGCGGGAATGGGACCGACCTTCGGCGGGATCAACCTCGAGGACATCACGGCGCCGGAGTGTTTCACCATCGAGCGGCGCCTCCGCGAGCGGATGGATATTCCGGTCTTTCACGACGACCAGCACGGCACGGCGATCATCAGCGGCGCCGCGCTGTTGAACGCCGCCGAGATCGCCGGCAAGGACCTCGAGGCGCTCGAGGTGGCCTTCGCCGGCGCCGGGGCGGCGGCGGTCGCGACCGCCCGGTTTTACGTCTCGCTCGGGGTTCGGCGCGACAACATCACGATGGCCGACATCGACGGAATCCTCACGACCGAGCGCGCGGAGTCGGGCGACCTCGATCCCCACAGCCGGGAGTTCGCCCGCGACGTGCCCGCGGGCGGCGTCGCCGAGGCGATGGACGGCGCCGACGTCTTCGTCGGCCTCTCGGCGGGCGGGATCGTCTCTCAGGAGATGGTGCGGTCCATGGCCGACGACCCCATCATCTTCGCGATGGCCAACCCCGATCCCGAGATCGACTACGAGGCGGCCAAGGCGGCTCGGGACGACACGGTGATCATGGCGACCGGTCGCTCGGACTACCCCAACCAGGTCAACAACGTGCTGGGCTTTCCCTTCATCTTCCGGGGCGCCCTGGACGTTCGCGCGACCGAGATCAACGAGCCGATGAAGGTCGCCGCCGCCGAGGCGCTGGCCGACCTCGCCCGCGAGGACGTCCCCGACAGTGTCCGCGAGGCATACGGCGACCAGCCCCTGCAGTTCGGTCCCGAGTACATCCTCCCCAAGCCGATGGATCCCCGGGTGCTGTTCGAGGTCACCCCCGCGGTCGCCGAGGCCGCGATGGAGTCGGGGGCCGCCCGTGTCGCCCTCGAGCGCGAGCCCTACGTCGAGGAGCTCGAGGCCCGCCTGGGCAAGTCCCGCGAGATGACCCGGATCGTCCGGAACAAGGCGAAAAGCGACCCCAGACGGATCGCGCTCGCGGAGGGGCACAACGAGAAGATCATCCGCGCGGCCTACCAACTCGAGGAGCGAGGCCTCGCCGAGCCGGTGTTGATCGGCGACGAGGCCGAGATCGATCGCACCGCGGCGAACCTCGGCCTCGCGTTCGACCCCGAGGTCGTCGACCCCGCGGACGGAGCGACCGACGAGTACGCCGAGGCGCTCTACGAGCAGCGACGGCGCAAGGGCGTCACCCGACGGGAGGCCGCCGACCTCGTTCGGGACAGCAACTACTTCGCCTCGGTGATGGTCCAGCAGGGTGCCGTTGACGGGATGCTGACGGGGCTGACCAACCACTACCCGTCGGCGCTGCGCCCGCCGCTGCAGGTAATCGGTACCGCCGACGACGTCGCACACGCCGCGGGCGTCTACATGCTCACCTTCAAGAACCGCGTCGTCTTCCTCGCGGACGCGACGGTCAACCAGGATCCCGACGCCGAGACGCTCGCGGAGGTCACCCGCCACGCCGCCGCCATCGCCCGACGGTTCGACGTCGAGCCGCGCGCGGCCCTGCTGTCGTACTCCGACTTCGGCAGCGTCGACAACGAGGGGACCCGCAAACCGCGGCAGGCGGCCCGGCAGCTGCGCGAGGATCCGGCGACCGACTTCCCCGTCGACGGCGAGATGCAGGCCGACACCGCCGTCGTCGAGGACCTCCTCGAGGGCACCTACGAGTTCTCCGCGCTCGAGGAGCCCGCGAACGTGCTCGTGTTGCCGAACCTCGAGGCGGGCAACATCGCCTACAAGCTACTCCAGCGACTGGGTGGCGCCGAGGCGGTCGGTCCGATGCTGGCGGGAATGGATCGGCCCGTCCACGTCCTCCAGCGGGAGGACGACGTCAGGGACATCGTGAACCTGGCGGCGGTCGCGACGGTCGACGCACAGGAAGCGGAGTAAGTATCGCGACAGAGTCGAGACGTTCACCGTCGCTCGTCTCGCGCCGTTGGGTGACACGCTCGTGCTGTGCGGGATTTTCCCCTCGATCACTCGCGTCCGGAATTACCGGACGAGGGTTGAGCGACGGCGAGAGCGCCGACGAGTCGGCCGGCCGACGGATCCGTCCGAGCCACTCCACAAACTGGCCGGACGGAGATCCCTCCGCCCGGGTACCCCGGCCGCTCGGTTCCTTCGCGGACGCATCTACTCGCCGCAGGACGCAGATTCGTATTTACGAATATATGAATGTAAATACCCGCACGGTTCGAGTATCGGTCCTTCGGCGAGTTCTCGGCTGTCTCGAGAGCGATGCGGGAACTTCTCCCACGACATCGCCAAGCGATGAGTCAGGCTGTCCGATTATTTCGGATACCATAGTGTGCTCTCGGCGTTCGTCTCACCGACGGAGTCGAATCGTCGTTTGTCGGCCCGGTCTTTCGGCAGCGATACAGCAGCCGCGTCCGGCGGTGAGCCGCGAGCGGGCGAAGGTCCGGCGGGGACGGCTCGATCGAATCCACGAAGACGGTACGCTTATTGGCTCGAGCGCGCCAGCATGGTCCGATGACAGCCGACGTGCCCCTAACGACTGCCGCGAGGGCGTTCGAAATACTCGATGCAATCCGCGATCGGGACGGGGCGAGCGTGAGCGAGCTCGCCGAAGCGTTCGACATCCCGAAGAGTACGGTTCACGACTACGTAACCACGCTGGCTCGACTGGGCTATTTGACGAACGACGGCGGGGAGTACGATCTCAGCCTCGCGTTTCTCGAACACGGAACCTACGCGAGGAAAAACGTCGCCTACGCGGATCGCGTCGAGCCAGCGCTCGAGGAGCTCGCCGCCGAGACGGGCGAGATCGTCTGGTACATCGTCGAGGAGGGTGGTCAGGGGGTCTACGCCGGGAGGGGGATCGGCAGCGACGCGCTCCAGCCCTACGCCTCGATCGGAACGCGAAGCGCCCTCCACACCATCGCGGGCGGGAAGGCGATCCTGGCGGCGCTGCCCGACGACCGCGTCGACGATATCGTCGCCGAGCGCGGGCTCGAGCGCCAGACGGCGCGAACGATCACGACCCGCGACGAGCTCGAGGAGGCCCGCGAGCGAATCGCGGAGCGGGGGTACGCGCTCAACGACGGCGAGAACATCGACGGCTGGCGCGCCGTCGCCAGCCCGGTCGTCCTCGAGGACCGGCTGTACGGCGCGATCGCGGTCGCCGGCCCGGAGAACCGGCTCCAGGGGGAGTACTTCGAGGAGATACTGCCCGAACTGACCGTCGGGACCGCCAACGAGGTGCGGCTGCAGTTGCGGAGTCTGGGCCTCGAGTAGCCATTTCGCGCTCGACGGGACCGCGCTCGACTGCTCTCGTCGATCCTCGTCTGCAGCCGATAATCGCCGGTAGTGACACTCACGCTATACACAATCTTTATTATAGATAGTTGTTACTGACTAGCACGATGGTACTGGAAAGCCCGATCGTGCCGTTCGCGGTTGGTCTCGTCGTCGTGGTGGCGTTACTGGTGTGGCTAAAACTGCCGGCGTTCGTCGGCCTGATCATCGCCGCGATGGCGATCGGGTTGACCACGCCGGAGTTGGCGACCGGGGAGGTCCCCGCACAGACGGCAGAGGAGTTCGGTGGCGTGATGGTCAGTATCGGCATTCCCATCCTGATGGCCGCGATCATCGGAAAGTGTCTGATGGACAGCGGGGCCGCGGACCGAGTCGTCCGCGCCTTCCTCTCCTTGACGGGCGAAAAACGCTCGGAGTACGCGCTGATGGGTAGCAGTTACGTGCTGTCCATCCCGGTGTTCTTCGACAACGTGTTCTACCTGCTCGCCCCGCTCGGGCGATCGATGAAGGCCCGAACGGGCGTGAAGTTCTCGCTGTACATCTCGGTGCTGGCTGCGGGCGCGCTCGCGACGCACATGCTGGTGCCGCCGACGCCGGGGCCGCTGGCGATGTCCGCCGAACTCGACGTCGACCTCGGGCTCGCGATGCTCGTGGGTGCGGCCGTCGCGTTCCCGACCTCGATGCTCGGCGGGATCGTTTACGGCCGATTCTTGAATAGCCGCGAGGAGTTCCCCCTGCGAGAGGCGATGGGTTCCGATCCGGAAGACCTCCAGGAACGTACCGACCGTCCGACCTCGGAGTTGCCGGGGCTGCTCGAGTCTTCGTTGCCGATCGCGGCGCCGGTCGCGCTGATCGCCGGAAACACGACTGCGAACGTGCTCGCGGACCAGGGCGCCATCGCGGCGGATGGCCCGATCGTCGCGGCCGCCTCGTTCCTTGGCGATCCGAACTTCGCGCTCACCGTCGCGGCGATCCTCGCGGCGTACACCTACTACCGGATGGAGATGCGGGGCGACCGCAACCTGTTCAACAACGAACTCACCGAGGCGATCAAAAGCGGCGGCAACATCATCGCCATCACCGCCGCCGGCGGGACCTTCGGGGCGATGCTCGCCACCGCGGGCGTCGGCGAGTGGATCGCGGGCGGCTTAGAGGAGTTCGGCCTCGGATTGCTGTTTACCGGTTGGGCGATCGCCGCGGTCATCCGCGTCGCCCAGGGGTCCGGAACGGTGGCCATCCTCACCGGTGCGGGGATCATGGCCCCGCTGGCGGGCGACTTCGACGCCAACGCCGTCTACCTGATGATGGCGATCGGCTTCGGCGGCATGATCGCCCCGTGGTACAACGACAGCGGATTCTGGGTCGTCAGCGAGGTCGCCGGCATCACCCAGCTCGAGACGTTCAAGACGTACTCGGCGGTCTGTACCGTGATGTCGACCAGCGGCCTGATCCTGGTGTTCGTGCTGCAACTGCTCGTGCCGCTGGCGTGAGAGGGGGGAACTGGTTCGCCGTCCGTCGGGAGCGTCTGACGCGTCAGCGGTTCAGTACGGGTCCGGCGGAAGCTCGCCGTCCTCGAACGATAGCGCCTCGAGCGGGCCGACCTCGACGTCCTCACGCTCGGCGAGTTCCCTGGCGACGGGTTCCGAGACGACCAGCGAGTCAGGCTCCATCGTGCTCGGGATCCGTGCGGCCCGAAGCTCCTCGGGGTCGGCGATCCCGGTCGTCGAACAGGCGACGATAAACGCCGTCGCGTCGTCGGGGACGACGAAGGGGATCTTCGCCCGATCGGTCTCGCCGCTCGTGACGATGTTGACGTACGTGTCCTCGAAGTCGATGTCGTCGACGTACTCCCGGCGGACGAAGTCCGCGAGCCCGACGCCCAGGGCGTTCCCGTGAGAGGGGTCGGTCAGCGAGCGGACGTACACCCGCGTGATCGAGGGCGACTCGGGTTCGTCCTCGCCGTGGAAGGAGTACCGTCCGAGGACGTTCGTATCCATCCCGGTGCCGGACTTGTCCTTCCCGGCCTCGTCGACGACCAGCAGGTCGAGGTCGTCGACGGGCAGTTGCGGGAAGTAGCCACGGGCCTTCTCGAGCAGTTCGGGCTCGCGCTCAGGGATTTCGGCGGCGGGCACGCCCTCGATGTGGGCCGCGCGGTCGGCGGCGTTCTCGAGCAGGGCGATCCCGCCGACGATCGGCGTCTCCTCGAACAGGAGCCCCGCCCGGTCCCGGATCACGTCGGCGAACTCGGTCGCGATCGCCGCGTTGTGCAGCGATTCGGCCCCGCGGTGTTTGCCGAGTCCGATGACCGCGATCTTCGAGAGCCCGCTCTCGACGGCGCCGTTGAAATCGGTGTGGACCTTCACGCGGTTCGCCAGCAGGACGGCGTCGGCCTCGAGGGCGTCCTTCGCGGCGTAGACGGGACGGCCGAGTTCGTCCTCGCCGACGGCCTCGACGGCCATCGACGAGCGGATCTCACAGCCCATGCGCTCGGGCGTGACCCCCAGCGCCGCGAGGGTCTCGCGCTGTCCCTCGGCGGTCGCGCCGCCGTGGCTGCCCATCGCGGGGATGATAAAGGGCTCGAGGCCCCGATCCTGCAGCTCGGCGACGGCGGCGGAAAGCGTCGCGGGCATGTCGTGGATCCCGCGGCTGCCGGCCGTGACGGCGACCTCCGCACCCTCCGGGAGCGACTCGAACGCGCCGATGTCGTCCACCGCGGCCCTGGCGGCTCCCTCGACGTCGTCGATCGACTCGAGGTCGCGTTTCCGGCGGGCGACGGCGAACCGCGGGAGGTCCGCGACGGTGTGGTCGTTGGTCGCCCGCAGGATATCGGCGTCGGGGAACTCGAGGTTCATCCCTCACCCCTCGGCGGCGCTTCCCCCCGCTCGCGTCGTCGTTCGGCCATCTCGGCGGCGACCTCGACCGCGTCGATCAGGCTCGCCTCGCTGGCGATCCCCTCGCCGGCGATGTCGAAGGCGGTGCCGTGGTCGACGCTCGTGCGCACGATCGGCAGCCCGATCGTGACGTTGACCCCGGAGACGGCGTCGTCGCTCGAAAAGCCCAGCGTCTTGATGGGGATGTGGCCCTGGTCGTGGTACATCGAGACGACGCAGTCGTACTCCCCGCGGGCGGCCTGGACGTAGACGGTGTCGGGCGACTCGGGGCCGTGGGCGTCGATCCCCGCCTCGGCGGCGCGCTCGACGGCGGGACGGATCTCCTCGTCGTCCTCCGAACCCAACAGGCCGCCGTCGCTAGCGTGGGGGTTGAGCCCGGCGACGGCGATCGTCGGCTCCTCGATGCCGAGGTCGCGCAGCCCTTCGTCGGTGACCCGGATCGTCTCGAGGACGTTCTCGGTCGTCACCAGATCGCAGGCCTCCCGCAGCGGGACATGCGTGCTGACGTGGGTGACGACGAGGTCGTCCTCGACGAGCATCATCGAGTAGTTCTCGGTGTCGGTGTAGTCCGCCAGCATCCCGGTGTGGCCGGCGTACTCGCTGCCGGCCAGACGCGTGGCCTGCTTGTTAATCGGTGCCGTCGCGATCGCGTCGATCGTGCCCTCGACCGCGAGCTCGATCGCGCGCTCGACGTAGGCGAGACTCGCCGCGCCGTAGTCCTCGCGAACGACGCCGTACTCGAGGTCGTCGACGGCGTCGAGATCCAGGACGGGAACCGCGCTCTCGGAAAACGTGGCGTCCGCGACCGCGCCGACGGTCTCGATCTCCAGGTCGGCGTCCGAGACGTCGACGCCGGTGCGCATCACGCTCGCGTCGCCGACGACGATCGCGTTCGCGCGCTCGCACAGCGCCGGATAGGCGGCGGCGACGATCTCGCTCCCGACGCCGGCGGGGTCGCCCATCGTTACGGCGACGACTGGTCGTTCACTCCGACTCATGGCTCGAAGCAAGGAAGTTCAGACAGTTAACGATACTCCTCCGGCCGCCGAACCCGCCCGCCTTCGTCACGATCGTGGTTCCCGCCGCCGGGCCGTCCCCGATCACGCCCTCCGGAACGCCGTCGACGACCGCCTCGCCGGTAAGCTCGATGGTGTTCGCGGAGATCCCCTCGAGGGTGGCCCGTGCGATCGCACCGCCCGTCAGGAGCAGTCCCGCAGGTGGGGCGTCCGTGGTCGCCTCCGCAGCCGCGACGCCGAGCGCCCGCGCGACCCTCGGGCCGGGATCGACGCCCCGGTCGGTCGCGGCCATCCTCGCGCGATCGACGTCGTCCCGCGAGGTCGCGCCCGTGAGGACGACTCGATCGCGGGTTCGACGCGCCTCCGCGAGCGCCGTCGCCGCCTCCCGCCCCGCGACCACGGGGTCGGCGACGGCCGCGGCGGGATCGAGTTCGACGAGCCAGTCGTCGGGGACGACCTCGAGCTGTTCGAGCGTGCGGTCGTTGACGCTGCCGACGATTCCGAGCGCGTCCGTCCCCTCGCGAGTCGCTTCCGGGGGCGACCGCGACGAGTTCGGCACCGACACCGCACTCGCCAGCCCGCCGCTGCCGACGTAGAGGACGTCGCGCTCGCAGCGACGGGCGCCGTCCGCGATCGCCTCGAGATGTCGATCGTGGATCGCGTCGCAGACGACGATCTCTCGCCCGTCGCGTCCCCGGTCCGCGAGCGCCGACGCGACCGCGTCGGCCCCCTTGAGGACGGTCTCCAGCGACAGCCCAGCGACGTCGTACTCGGAGGCGTCGAACAGCGTGCGGAGGTCGGAGTCGGTGCCGTAGCCGGCGTCTTCGAGCGGTCGTCCGTCGACGAGGTGGCGGCCGCCGACCGTCACGCGACTGGTTCCGGGGAAGGCGGGCGCGACGATCGCCAGCTCCCGTTCGGCGGCCGCGAGGGCGGCGTCGACCTCCGCGGCGACGTTTCCCCGCAGCGTCGAGTCGATCTTCTTGTAGACGACCTCGGGAACGGGGTCGCGCTCGAGCCAGGCGGAAACGGCCGACGCCGCGGCCGCGGGATCGAGATCGCGACTGTCGAGGTCGACCGCGAGGACGTCCGGGCGGGCCTCGAGCGAACGGGGAGCGTCCGGGTCGGCAACGACGACCCGAGCCGAACTCCCGCGGGTGGCGAAGCCGTGGCCGGTGTCCATCGCGCCCGTGAAGTCGTCGGCGAGGACGAGTACGCTGCTCATGTCGGTACCTCGAGAACGCGCGTACAAAACGGTTCACCTCGTGGCTCTCGGAGGGGCGGACACGACTCTCGATCGCTCGCCGTCCGTCAAATGCTCGAGTATCCGACTAGTAATACTACTGTGAATATTGTACAATAAATGCATATATAGTCGCTATCGATTCTCTTTCGTCATCGATGCTTTCTGTCCCGCATATCGGGAATAATGGTGTGAGAGACCGCTATTTAGGTGTCGGCCGGAAAGTCATCGATCTAACGAACAGTGCGTTTTAGCGGCCGTCATATCCTTTTATGGAGGCCTTTCGATTCGCTCATCCATTCTGTTCCGCGATCGCAGTGGATAGTGGTATTTTGAAATGGTAGCAATTCTAATCAACACGATGGGGTTAGTGTTATATTTCTCTCATCTCCGTAGATTCGTGAGTCGGTCGGTACGGGAACGCCGGTGCAGCGTCTCCTCCGTCGGCGTCGGTAACGTCGAGGTGGGCGAGAGCGAGCCGGGGGTCCTCGCCGATCTCGGAGGACGGTGGGCTCCCGATCGACCGTCGCGCGATCGGCGGTCAGCGAGGGAGCGCCGAACCGCCGACGCGCCCGGGACTCTCGAGGACGGCTCGGTCAGCGCTCTCGAGGCTCAGCCCCGCCAGCGGCGTCTCGAAGTACGCCTCCTCGTCGACGTGGCTGAGTCGGGCGTCCTCGGCCAGCGCCGTGAACGTCTCCATGTAGCCGATCCGGCTCGCCTCGAGGTAGAGGCCGTAGGATTCGCTCCTGACCTGACTGGACTGTCCGGAGACCTCGTACAGCATCGCGGCGGCGTCGGTGAGCGGACAGAGCGCGTCGAAGTAGTCCCCCCCAGATGGGGAAGTACCCGTACCGGGTGACGGTGTCGAACGCGTCCCAGGGCTGGTCAGCGAGCGCCTCGCCGACGAGCTGATTGAGCCGGAGCGAACGGGCGCTGGTCTCGGCGTCGATGAACGGGTTGACGTTGTCCGCGAGGGGCGCGTCGGGGTCGGCGAACGGCGCCTGCTCCTCGTAGGCCGGGCCGTACACCGGCATGGTGCTCAGCAGCGAGCGCTGTAGCTCGTCGTCCTCGTCCTCGCTCGGCACGGTCGCGAGGTTCTGGTGGTGGTGGCTGATCGCGTAGTCCGGATCGGCCCGGAGGAACGAATCGGTGATCGCGCGAACCTCCTCGGTGAGCCGGAGCCCGCTGCCCCGGAGGACGTGATCCTCGCGCGGCTGGTCCATGTACCACTCCGTCCCGCCGTCGGCCTCCTCGGCGCGCCACCAGTCGGGGTCGTCGTCGACGCCGGGCGTCGGGTCGAACTCGGGGTCGATGTTGAAGTCGCGGTTCATGTCGTACCCCGCTGGCGTGCCGTAGTTGTAGTACGGCTCGTAACGCGAGTCGCCCTCGCACCACGGCTGGGTGTTCTGGCGCCGGGAGATGCGCTGCTCGTGGCCGTCGCCGGTCGTGTCCTCGGCGTACATCGCACCGTCGGGGTTCGCCCGCGGAACGAACGTGAGCGAGAGGTTCTCGAGGATCGCCTCGACCTCCGGGGAGGTACCCTGCGAGAGCTGACGGAGCAACAGCAGCGAGACCTCGGTCCCCGTCGGCTCGTCGCCGTGGATCTGGTTGATGACGTGGACGTTCGTCCCGCCGGTTCCGAGTTTCACCTCCCAGATCGGGTCGTTGCGGTAGGACGAGCGACCGATCTCTGTGAGCGTGATCCGATCGCTCATCCGGTTCAGGAGTTTGAGCTCCTCGGTCACCTGTTCGTTGGTTCGGTACGGACCGGCGTCGAGGCCGACCGCATCCTCGTCTTCCGGGGACTGTCCTACGGCCGGTACCGAACCGGCCGAGAGCCCGGCCGTCGCTGCGACACCGAGCGATCGAAGGAACATGCGTCGTTTCATTCGTTATCACACACCACCTCCCTATCGAATCACGCAACCGAACAGTAAGAACCGAAGGGAAGTACAAGAAACTGATATTCAGTGTAGAAAATAAAATCACCGAATAGGCGAATAGATTACCGGTTCGTGCTCGTATTCGTCGATCCGAGCCGAACGGACCCACATCTCGAGTCGGGACCAATCGCTCGCCGAGTCCGGTACGTCGGCGTCCGCTTCGAAACGGCGGTCGTCAGGGAACCCCCACGCTTAACTGTCGGTAGCCGTACTCGCCAACCGTACGGGACCGCGCCCCTTCCGGAACGAAACTCCTGACACGGAACTGGCGTCGATCGTCGTACGGTATCACATCTCGAAGGACCGTTTCACAAGTGATGAGTGGTGACGCGGCTCGAAACAGAATTTTATGCCTGCCACACCGACATCTATCTATGAGTACGGGACCGTACCTGCCAGGAAGTTTCGATGTAGAATCGTACGAGCCGCTCTTGCAGCGCCAGACCGCGCTGCTCGCGTTCGTCGTCGCGTTCGTTCTCCTCGTCTCGACGGGACTCGCGTTCGACGTCTACTTCGGCTACTAACGCCGTCTGCTCTCTGCGTTCTGGGGCCGCCCTTCGTTCTATTCCTTCGGCGAGTTCGAACCCGGCGCAGACCGACGTCTCGCCCGCCGGCCCGTTTTGAAAAGCCAGAAGTGCGCTCGAACGAGTCGATCACCATGGACCGAAGCGACCGCCGGGGCTCGCCCGAGAACCAGCCGCTCCTCGAGTCCAGATACCGACGGCTGGTCGCGTACCTCCGATTCAACCGGGATTCGATCCTCGTCGACGTCCTGCTCGTGAGCGCCTGGATCCTGCTGGCCTCGGGCGTCGCCCAGTGGTTCTCGCTCCCCCGGTGGTTCTTTTACATCGTCGTCTTCGTCGGAATCGTCGTGTACACGCGGACGACCGTGCCGTGGTCGCGGCCGTACCGAAGTCCGGACTGAGCGGATCAGACGAACTGGAGAAGCGGGAGCAACAGGACGACTACCCAGAGTATGACGCCCGTTCTGACGTAGCCGTGTCGCTCCGAGTCGAACCGCTCGGCGTGGGACGCGCCGACCGCGACGAAGCCCAGCGCGACCGCTGCCGAGAACCGGTGGACGAGGACGTTGACGGGCAACCGCGTGACGCCGAGCAGGGTGTAATCGAGCAGGATCGCGACCGCGAAGCCGATCGACGCGGCCGAAAACGCCGTCGGCCGATCGAGCCGCCGCGCGAAGACGTACGTACAGACGGGGAGTCCGCCGAATATCAACGGGTAGAACGGCGCCGCGACGATCCGCGGATCGAGCGACGGGAGCGCGCCCTCAAGCGCGATCGCGCCGAACCTGACGAAGAGGTAGACCGCGATCAGCGAGATCGGCAGGGCGATCGTGTTTCGGACCCGCGGCGTCCCCCAGTATCGGACGATGCCGTCGCGATCGAACCGCCGCAGCACGGACGCGCCGAGGAGGCCGATGAACGGGACGGTGAGCGCCGTCGGACGGTCCGCGAGGTCGACCACGGTAACCCATCCGTCGCCGTCGGAGCTGCGATCGTTGTCCATGTGGACGCGAGTGACGTCGTCGACGAACCAGCGACCCATGAACTCCGTCTCGACGTACTGCTGTGACTCCTCGATGCTGTCGACGGTGTGTCTGAGGTGGAACCAGTCCCAGTGCTCCTGGTGGGCCTGCATCGCCGTCCAGTTCTCGTCGGCGGGCGATTCGTAGGCGCGAATGTGGTGGCGCGTTCCGAGGTAGGTGCCGTCGTGGAGTTCGTAGCTCTCCGCGAGCCAGATCCCGTCGTCCGGATCCGGGGTCGGCGAGGCGTAGGTGTATCGGGTCGAACCCTCGGCGTTCCCCCAGGCGGTCGCGGTTCCGAAGACGGCTTCGTCGTCCTCGGCGACTCCGGCGTCTCCCTCCTCCTCGTCGGTTTCGTTCCAGTCGCCCTCGCTTTGCTCGGTCAGGTGCAGGGCCGTCTCCTCGGTGTCCCCGTACACGATCAGGTTGAGCGCGAGCGTCCGTCCGTCGAACGCGGTCGCACGGCTGGTGTACGGCCAGAGCGTTGACGTCTCGTTGTCGACGGTAGCGAACTCTCGAGGGGGTTCGGAGCCGTCTCCCGCCGCATCGAAGACGACCGATCCGGCTCCGAGTGTTGCGAGGACGAGGACGAACACGACGAGAGCCATCAGGGGGCGACCGAACGCGGACATTCGTTCTCGTAGTAACCCGAGCGACCGCTCATTGCTATTTCGGTTCGCGGCGTAACCCGGTTCGCCTACGTCGGGGTCGGAGCCGCCGTCGCCACGGCGTGGAAGCGGGAATACCGGAGGATACCACGTCGACGGTAGACGTTACGCGGAGAAGGTCCGATCAAGCGGGGCTGAGACGTTCGACGCAGTTGCGGCAGTACGTGTAGAAGGGGTCGTTTTCGGTCTCACAACTCGGACAGACACCTGGTGCCGGCGGGTGGGGGCTGGAAGACCCGTCGTGGGTCCGGTCCCAGTACTCCGCGCCGGTCGGGTGGTACGCTCCGGGGGCAAACCCGTCGAGGGACTCGGCGGCGTCGTCGCTTTCGTCCTCGTCCGCGTCGTGTCGACGGACCATGAGCGCGGTCCACCAGCCCCCGAGCAGGAGGACCACCACTGCGATGATGATGGTGTCCATGGTATGTGTGTCCATAACGCTCGAGGTCACTTAGCCTATTTTGCTCGAGAAGTGACGGAACGCGTACCGGGCCGAGCACCGAGAGAGGAGACCGACGCGATCGGGGGTCGGTAGCGAACGGAAACAGCCGATACCGACCGAAGGTACTTTTTTGAGTGTATATCCGATATATTTTTCATCTATGAAAATATGTTGTTTTCATAGACAGGAGAAAAATTCCTAATCGGTGCAACGGGTGCAGCGACCGTGATCGCGGGCTGCAGCGACGACGGAGACGAAAACGGTGACACCGCGCCCGAGGACGAGGGGACGTCCGAGGAAACCGGCGACAACGAAACCGACGCCGAAAACGAGGAGAGCAACGACGAGAGTGAAGACGGTGAGGAGGACGACGGTGAGAGCGACGAGGGCGAAGACGACGGCGAGAGCGACGACGAAAGCGGGGGTGAAGAGGAACTCGATCCCGACGACTACGAGAACGAGATCGTCAACGACAGTCCGCTCGAGGTCGCGGCGTTCGAGGTCGGCGACGGCTGTGAGCTGAGCGCGCGGATCACGCGACCCGACGGGGAGACGGCCCGGATCCGGTACGACTTCGTCGTCTACTACGGTGACGAGATCCTCGCGGAGTCGCGGAACAACGACTACGAACTCGACGGCGACGACGCGAGCCACCGGCTCACCGCGGTGCTGGAGGACTGCGACGAGGCCACTCACTTCGGATTCGAACTCCACGGCTACGAAGCCATCGAACGCGCCGACGACGACATCGAGGGGTACGTCGCCATGGCGGGCGGCACCGACAACGTCTTTTCGGTCCAGTCGCACTCGTTTGACGGGCAGAACTGCCAGGTCGAGGTCGAGATCTACAACGAGACCCCCGAAGAGATCACGGGCTTCATCTGGGTCAACATCCAGGGGGACCGGGACGCACAGGAGGAGAGCACTGAGATCCCCCTCGAGGCCGGCGGGACCGAGACGGTCACGTTCGGTGCGGAAAACTGCGGCAACGTCCGCGCGTACTCGGTCCGCGGGGACGTCATCGACCAGTAACGATCGCCTCGAGCGGCACTGGTGATCGACTCACGGCCGACGGACACAGAGGGCGTCCCGACGGCCCCGCAGCTGCGGCGGACTTTTTACCGCGGACGTGACGAGACGCAGCGTCGCGCTCGCGAGTTCTCGACCCGCGAGCGGAGAACGGTCTCGAGCCGATCGACGAGTCCAGCCCGCGAGTTCGACAGCGCACGCTCGAGTTCGAACGGATCGACAAAAACCCGTGGCGGGTTCGGGGGAGTGGGGGGAGTAGCCGGAGACCGCATGCGTACGGGCGAGCGTCAGCAACGGGACCCTCCGGCTAATTCATAGTATAATACTATGGAATAGATACTTTGCGGTAGAATGTTATGTGCATACTCGCGTTCGGTCAGCGTTCAAGGGGAGCGAACCGCGACGACGGTGGCACGAGGGGGCGGCCGAATTCGAAACGCCGCTGGCGTTCCCACTGCGTCGTCGAAACGGATACGGCCGAACCGCAGTCTCAGTCCCGCGTCGTCGACTCTGGGGATTCGTCGCTCGCGCGGCGGCGTAGCCACTCGAGGCCGAGCGCGCCGCCGACGACGCCGGCGCCGGCCGTAAAGCCGGGCATCCCCTCGTCGTCGGACGCGTCCGTCGCTCCGTTCGTTCCGTCGTCACCGTTGGTTTCGTTCTCGCCGTCAGTCTCGTTTCCGTCGTCGCTCGTCTCGTTCCCGCCGTTCGCTTCGTCGCCGGTACTCTCGCCGTCGGTTCCGTTCGTCCCGTCGGTCCCGCTCTCGGAAGCGTTTCCTTCGCCGTCGCTCCCGGTTTCCTCGCCCTCGAATTCGCCCGCGTCGGCCTCCGTGGCGTCGTCCCCGTCGGTTCTGTTTCCGTCGTCGTTCGTCTCGTTTCCGTCGCCGTCAGTTCTGTCCTCGCCGTCAGTTCTGTCCTCGCCGTCAGTCTCGTTCCCGCCGTCGTCGCCATCGTCGCTCGAGTCGCCTTCGTCGTCGCTCGAGTCAGCTTCGTCGTCTGTCGGCTCGTCGTTTCCGTCGGCGTCTCGTTCCTCGCCGTCGTCGCCGCTTCCGTCGCGCTCCGGGCGGAGCGCGACGAGTCCGTTCGCGCCGTTCGTGTAGATCGTCTCCTCGGTAACGGCGTACCAGTCGGCCAGCGTGTCGCCGTCGACGACCGCGTGCGTGAACTCCCACCGTTCGCCGCCGTCCTCGAGGGCGAGCCCGACCACCGCGCGCTCGTTGTACCCGGGGTAGTACGGGAGGACGACCGTGTCCCCGACGATCGCGGGAGCGCGCCACCCGCTCGTCCCGCCGACGTCCTCCCAGCCCCCGTCGGCCTCGTAGTCCCGAACCCGGAGGCCGTTGCGGCTGGCCGCGACCTGCACCGCGTCGGTCGCCGCCGGCGGGAACACGCTCGGGCCCGCCCCGACGCGGTCGCCGGTGGCCGCCTCGAGGATCGGAAAGTCGTCCTCGGGACTCCCGCCGACGTACACCCGCTCGGCGGTCGCCGCGACGCCGGAAACCGACAGCCCGTCGTAGTCCCAGCGCCAGTGGGTCCACTCGGTGTCGCCGCTTTCGGCGTCGAACGCGGCGATCCCGGGCCCGTCCGCGACCGCGTACACGAGTCCGTTCGCGACCGCGACGGGGATCGCTCCGAACCCGGCCTCCCGACCGTCGGCGTCGGCTGCGGCCCCCTCGGCCGACGCCTCGAGGGAGACCGAGTCCCGGCTCCAGCGCGGCGAGCCGTCGGCCAGGTCGTACGCCAGCAGCGTTCCGTCGGCGACGGCGTAGGCGGTCCCGTCGGCGACGGTCGGGCTCGTCACGGGCGATTCGTTCCCGTCCGGGCCGTCGAACGGCTCGCTCCAGCGCACCTCGCCGGTGTCGGCCTCGAGGACGGTCAGCGCGTCTCCCCCGACGACCACCGCGTCCCCGGCGACCGCGGGGGTTCCGCCGGCGCCGACGGCCTCGCTCTCCCAGCGCACCGAGCCGTCGGCGTCGTCGAGCGCGTGTACCGCCCCGCCCGTCCGGAGGTAGACCGTTCCGTCCACGATCGCCGCCCGGCCGGCCTCGTCGTACTCCCAGACGACCGTCTCCGGCTTCGGAAACGACCCGTCCGACGGGACGTACGCGGTGTTTCCGGCGTTCCCACGGTAGGAGGACCAGCCGTCGGACTCCTCGAGCGACGCGTCCGCGTCGCCCGTTTCTGCGGCACCGCTCGCGCCCGTCGCGACGACACCGATCGACAGCGCTGCGCCCGTTCCCAGTATCGTTCGCCGCCTCCAGCCCGTCATATTCGTTTCAGGCGTCTCCCGTTACGTACATATACCCCGTGGATATCGTTCGCACGGCTCGGACCGAACTCTCCGCGAGGGCGGGTCGGCCGTCGCAGACCGAGAGCGGTTTGTCGGGGCCGCGCCGACGGCGAGGTGAACGGGGCCGTCCCACCGACGGTTGTCGAACGGGACGCGACGATTCGTCTGTCGGATCAGTATTCTTTTCTCAGCCGCCGTCGAAGTGCCCGTATGGACCTCCAGGAGCAGTTCGAATCGGATATCCGATTCTACTACGCCGTGGGTGGGTTCGTAATTCTGGTCTACAGCGCTGCCATCGCCACAGCGGCGCTGCTCGACCTCGCCATCGTCGACAGGCGACTCCTCCCGCTCACCGTCGGGTTCTTCCTGTTCATGCTCGTCTACTTCGTCGCGATAAGCGCCCAGCTCCTCGAGGCCGAGGAAGCGCAGCGAACCACCCGATAGCTCGCCCGCCACGCGTACGCGACGGCTCGGCCACCCCGTCCGGACGACGCCTGCGATTCTCCGCGTCCTCGGCTCCGAGCGGGGCACCGACCATCAAAACCGTGACGTGCTCCCACGACTACAGTCGTGGGCTTCCCGAGGTTCCTATGTTACTCCCGTCAATTCGGATGGTTGGGAATCTAAGCTTCGTGTGCCGACAAACACTGGCAGCGCCACGCTACCGATACTCGTTCCCTTATGGGGTAGCGAGTTATCTGAGTTATTTACTGTCGGCTGGCGTGGACGGCTTACTTGTTTGGCTTCGGCTCTCGCCGTGGCAAACACCGAGTCAACTGCCAGTTTTCCACGCACAATTAGTGGTACTGTGGCAAGTACATTCAATCTTACGGCGCGTATCCCATGACTGAACAGTAGTTGCTGATTCGATCAGGAAGACCGCGAAGGCTGGAGGAGCGTACCGGTTCTGACTTCGTGAAGA
>NZ_JAAVUO010000054.1:0-19312 GCF_012163165.1 Natronococcus sp. JC468 | reverse complement strand
CGCCGAGGGGCCCGCCGGCGAGCGCGCCAAACGAGAGCGTGACCGTCCGACCGACCACCACGGCCGCGGTGCCCGCGGCCGCCGTCGCGCCGGTTACCAGCACCAGCGCCCCGCCGAGCAACAGGTCGTAGGCACCGAGGCTCCCGGGGATTGGCACGACGCTCGCCACCTGGGGAAGCGGCACGACGACGAGGATCGGGAGCAACGCGACCTCGGCGCCGACGCCGGCGAGCGCGACCCACAGGGCGGCCGCGGTCAGGACCTGCTCGAGGACGCCCCCGAGCGCGATCAGCGAGAGCAGCCCCGGCGTCTCCCGGAAGCCGACGACGCGGTCCCAGTACCGATCGACGGCCGCGGCCACGACCGAGCGGTCGTAGGGACGATCCCGGAACAGGCTCGAGAGCCGGGTCACGATCGGCGTCAACAGCGCGACGAGCCCTCGCGAGAGGTGGGCTCGCGAGGCCAGGACGATACCGCCGAACGCCGCCAGCCCGACGATCGAGACGCCGAGGGTCGACAGCAACGCGGCGCTGTCGGGCCCCCCGAGGAGGACCGCGAGACCGAGGAGCCCGGAGAGGGTCAGTTGTACGCCCGACTTGGCGTACTTGGCGACCGACCGCACGCCCAGCGCGTCCGAGTACCCGGTGTTCGTCGCGACGCCGAGAAACCGGGCCATGATCGGCTCCGAACTCACGGGCCCGGCCGGGCTGAGGATGTCGAAGAAGTCGCCAGCGAGTGCGAACTGTGCGCTCCGGGGCAGCGACACGCCCCCGTTCAGCGGCGCGAGAGAAGCCCACACGCCGATCCCGTCCGCGAGCCCCTCGAGGACGACCAGCGCTACGACGAGGGCGAACGCCCACGGGGCGATCGCGGCCGCCCGCTCGAGGACGGTTCCGGCGCCGACCGAGTAGACGTACCCCGCGAACACGCCCGCTCCCAGGAGGGCGCCCAGCAGGAATCGGAGCGATCGTCTCACGGACGGCCGTTTCGCTCGAGTGCGCAAAAGGATGCTGAAGCGGGTCGGCGCGGGGGTTCGTTCGACGCGTCGGGTATCGGTGCGAATCGCCGTCGGTAGACGGTCGACTTGGGCTCGAGAGGAAAGGAAGCGGGCCAGGCGCGATTTGAACACACGGTCGGACGTGCTCACTCCGTTGCGCGCGACCTCCCTGCGTTCAAATCCCGCCGGTTCCGATGCTCGCCGCTCGCGAGTTTGCTCGCGGCGAGAAGCGGGCCGGGCGCGATTTGAACACGCGACCGTCTGATTAAGAGTCAGACGCTCTGCCGGACTGAGCTACCGGCCCTGTACTCCCGACTTTCGGACGCGGATAAATATACGTTTCCCTTGGACGGCGCCGTGGGAGCGGTGTCCAAACGCCGTTTCTCGAGGGGATTCCGACGTGCCAATCTCCGGGACCGTTAAGTACGGGCGGTTCGACCTCACGGTCACATGAGCACGGGGGTTACGATCTCGTCGATCTCGGACTACGCGATTCTCGGCTGCGGGAGCGTGGGATACGCCGTCGCCGAGGAACTCGTCGAGCAGGGGAAAGACGTCGTGATCATCGACCGCGACGAGAGCCGGGTCGAGTCCCTCCGCGATCAGGATCTGGACGCCCGCACGGCCGACATCCGCGAGCCGGAGGCCGCCGACCTCGTCGCCGAGCGCGACGTCGTGTTGATTCTGGCGTCCGACGTCGAGGCCAACAAGGCCGCCGTCGAGCACATCCGCGCGAGAAACGACGAGAGCCAGTTCCTCGTCGCGCGCGCGAGCGATCCCGTTTCGGGCGACGAGCTCTCGGAGCTGGGCGCCGACATCGTCATCAACCCCTCCTCGGTGATCGCCGAGTCCGCCCTGCGGGCCCTGGAGTCCGGCGAACTCGAGTACAACGCCGAGAAGCTCGCCCGGCTGATCGAGTCGACCGACTCGCGGCTGGCGATTCTCACCCAGGACAGCCCCGATCCGGACTCGATCGCCAGCGCCGCGGCCCTGCAGGCGATCGCCGACCACCTCGGGATCGACGCCGACATCGTCTACCTGGGCGACGTCGGCCACCAGGAAAACAGGGCGTTCGTCAACCTGCTGGGGATCGACCTCGTGCAGTGGGACGAGATCGCCGATCCCTCGGTGTACGACACCGCCGCCCTGGTCGACCACGCGACCTCCTCCGAGATGAGCCTGGACGTCGACATCGTGATCGACCACCACGAGTCCGAGGAGTCCTACGACCCCGAGTTCGCCGACGTCCGGCCGAACATGTCCTCGACGTCGACGATCATGACGAAGTACATCCAGGAGTTCGACATGAACGTCTCCGAGGAGGTCGCCACCGCCCTGCTGTACGGCATCCGCGCGGAGACGCTGGATTTCAAACGCGACACGACCCCCGCCGACCTCACCGCCGCGGCCTACCTCTACCCCTTCGCGAACCACGACACCCTAGAGCAGGTCGAGTCACCGTCGATGTCCCCCGAGACGCTCGACGTGCTCGCCGAGGCGATCACTAACCGGGACGTCCAGGGGAGCCACCTCGTCTCCAACGCCGGCTTCGTCCGCGACCGGGAGGCGCTGACCCAGGCCGCGGGCCACCTGCTCGATCTCGAGGGGGTGACCACGACCGCGGTCTTCGGCATCGCCGACGAGACGATCTTCCTGGCGGGTCGATCGAAGGACATCCGCATCAACATCGGCAAGGTGTTAGACGACGCCTACGGCGAGATCGGCGAGACCGCGGGCCACTCGACGCAGGCCAGCGCCGAGATCCCGCTTGGCATCTTCACGGGGATCGAGATCTCCGAGGGCACCCGGGACACGCTGCTCGAGCTAACCGAAGAAGCGGTCAAGCGGACCCTGTTCGACGCGATGGGCGTCGACGGGAGCGAGGGGTCGAACGGAAACTGATCAGGCGACGATCTCGTCGGACTCCTCCTCGTCGGGGTCGCGGACGCGCTCGACGACGTCGTTGATCAACACGACGTCGCCGACCGATCGGACCCAGCGGTAGGGAACGATGACGCCCTTGCCGGCGTCGGCTTCCTCCCGGAACAGTTCCGCGTTGAGGCTCCCGAGCGCGAGCCCCTCGATGGTCTGTTCGCCGATGTTGAGCTTGAGATCCTCGACTTCGCCGACGAAGACGCCGTTGTTCGAGTACACCTCGCGGCCGACGAGCGAGGTGACCTCCTGGTGTGTATCGTCCATGTCAGAGGGCATGTGTGGACGGCTCTTAACTTTTGGTCAGACGGGATCCGTCGGTCGAGCCGACCGTCTCGTCGCCGTGGCGGTCAGCCCACCAGGATCTCCTCGATGGCCGCGTGGTCTGTCAGCAGTCGTTCCATACGCTCGACGGTCTCGGCGTCGCGGGTGCGCCCGCTCCGGACGACGTCCTCGGCGCGTTCGACCGTCGTCAGCGTGTCCGTCTGCACCGAGAGGATCGGCATCCCCTTCTCGGTGGCCTGGCCGACTACCGCCCCGGACGGTCGGTGTCCGCCCGTGAGGATGAGACAGCGGACGCCGGGCGCCTCGAGCGCGGCCGTGTGGATCTCGGCGCGGTCCCCGCCGGTGATGACCGCGGCGTCTTTCGTCCGGCGGAAGTGTCGCAGGGCGCTGTCGGCGCCCATCGCACCGACCGTAAAGCGCTCGACGTAGGCGTCGTCGCCCGCGTCGACGAGTGTCGACGCGCCGAGTTCGTCCGCTAGCTCGGCGACGGTCACGCCCGCGAGCGTTCGCTCGCTCGGGATCACGCCGTGAACCGGGATTCCTCGGCCCTCGAGGAACGGGACGACATCGGTCTCGAGCCCGTCGTAGGCCGCGTCGGAGACGTTGTTGAAGACGACGCCCGCGAGGCGGTCGCCGAAGGTTCGGGCGGCCGCAAGCACGTCGTCGGCGTCGCCGGGCACCTCGTAGGGCGCGACGAGCAGGACCCGGGCGTCGAGCAGGTCGGCCAGGTCGGCGTCGGCGAGTTCGACGATCCCGCCGACCTCGTAGCTGCCGCCGCCCTCGAGGATCAACCGGTCGTGGTCGGCCGCGAGCGCGTCGAACGCCTCCCGGACGCGGTCGCGGATCTCGTCGGGCTGCTCGCGGCCGCGAATCGCCTGCTCGACGAACGTCGGCGAGTAGACCACGGGTTCGAGGTCGTGGATCTCGGCCTCGAGCTCGAGCAGCTCCCGGGCGAGCATCGGGTCCTCGTCCAGGGTCTTCCCGACGTTGCTCTGCAGGCGGGTGCCCTTCGGTTTCATGTAGCCGACGTCCTCGCCGCGCTCGCGGGCGAGTCGAGCGAGCGCCAGTGCGATCGCCGTCTTCCCGGTGCTCTCCGCGAGGGAGGCGACGAGGATCGGCTGCGAGCTGTCGGCGGTCGATTCGGTCTCGGTGTCGGTGTCGGTGTCGGTCATAGTTCGTCGGTGTCGACGGTGAGTCGGAGGTCGATCGCCTGTACGCCATCGGGGCCGGCCACGAGCGGGTTGACGTCGAGCTCGAGGATCGAGGGGAAGTCGGTCACGAGCTGGGAGAGGCGCTGGATCGTCTCGACGACGCCGTCGACGTCGGCCGGCTCGCGGCCGCGGGCGCCCCGCAACAGCGGCGCCGCCTTGATCCCGTCGACCATCTCGCGGGCCTGCCCCTCGCCGATCGGGGCGACCCGGACCGAGGTGTCCTCGAGGATCTCGACGAAGATCCCGCCCAGGCCAAAGAGCAGGAGTGGGCCGAACTGCGGGTCGCGGTTCATCCCGACGATCGTCTCGGTCGAGGACTCGAGGTCGAGCATTTCCTGGACCTGGACCCCGAGGATCGTCGCGTCGGGCTGGTAGTTGCGCGCCCGGGCGACGAGGTCCTCGTAGGCGTCGTAGACGTCGTCCTCGCTCACTCCGACTTTCACGCCGCCGATGTCGGACTTGTGCGTGATGTCGGGGCTGACGATCTTCATGACGACGTCGCCCTCGATCGACGCGGCCACCTCGCGGGCGCGATCGGGGTCGTCGACGATCTCCCCGTCGGGCGTCGGGATCCCGTAGGCCTCGAGTAGCTCCATCGACTCGACGCCGAGGCGGTTGTCGTCGCGGTCGCGGGCGCGCTCGAGGATCCTCCGGGCGCGCTCGCGGTCGACGTCGAAGGCGGCGGGTTCGTCGATCGGTCGATCGCTGATCTCGCGGTGCCGGGCCAGCGCGTCGAGGCCCGCGACGGCGCGGGAGGGGTCGAAGTAGTTCGGGATGCCGAACTCCCGCAGGACCTCCTCCGCGGCCCGGGCGCGCGCGCCGCCCATCAGGCAGGTGACGACGGGTTTGTCGTGTTCCTCGCGTTTCTCGATGACCGCCTCGGCGAGCCCGTCGTACTCGAGGACGGCCGTCGGCGCGCTGACGACGACCGCGCTCCCGACGTTCGGGTCCTCGAGGGCGATGTCGAGCGCCTCGCCGAAGCGCTCGACGTCGGCGTCGCCGATGGCGTCGATCGGGTTGTAGACGTTGGCCTCGTCGGGCATCGCCCCGGCGAGCGCGTCGATCGTCTCGTCGTCGAAGTCGGCCATCCGGAGCGAGGAGTCCCCGACCGCGTCGGTCGTGAGCACGCCCGGACCGCCGGCGTTGGTGACGACGGCGACGCCGTCGGTCTCGGGCTCGGGCAGCCCCGACAGCGCCCGGGCGTAGTCGAACAGCTGCTGGACCGAGGTGGCCCGGAGCACGCCCGCCTGCTCGAGGCCGGCCTCGTAGGCCCGTTCGCTGCCCGCGATCGCCCCCGTGTGCGAGGAGGCTGCCTGCGCGCCGGCGTCGGTGCGGCCGGACTTGACCAGCACGATCGGGGTGTCGTCGGTCACCTCGCGGGCTGCCCGGACGAACGCCTGCCCGTCGTCGACGTCCTCGAGGTAACCGATGATGACGTCGGTGTCGGGGTCGTCACCCCACTCACGGACGAAGTCGGTCTCGTCGAGGACGGTCTTGTTGCCCAGCGAGACGACGTCCCGGAAGCCGATCCCCTGCTCGTTGGCCCAGTCCAGCACGGCCGTGATAAAGGCGCCCGACTGGCTCATAAAGGAGATCGAGCCCTCGCGGGCGTCCTCGGGGCCGAACGTGGCGTTCATGTCGTTCGCCGTCGACATCACGCCGAGGCTGTTCGGGCCGACGACGTTGAGGTTGTACTCCGCGGCGAGCTCGCGGAGCCGTCGCTCGCGTTCGGCGCCCTCGCCCCCCGTCTCGGAGAAGCCGGCGGTGATGACGACGACGTCGTCGGTGCCCGCCTCGGCGACGTCCTCGATGGCGTCGATCACGACCGTCGGCGGGACGACGATCACCGCCAGGTCGATCGACGGCGCGGCCTGTACATCGCGGTAACACTCGAGCCCGAGCACCTCGTCGCGGTTGGGGTTGATCGGGATCACCTCGCCCGCGAACTCGTCTCGCAGGTTCTCGAGGATCGCCCGACCGACGGCGCCCTCACGGTCGGTGGCGCCGACCACGGCGACGGTCTCGGGTGCGAAGAGATCGGATAACCGTCCCATCGCTCACGCCTTCGGCGAGGAGCGGGTTAAACGTACAGCGCGCTCCCGCAGTCCGGGAACGGGAATCCGATCGATCAGTGGATCGAAATCGCACTCCCGGAACGGCTCGAGGCGAGCAGTGCCAGGAGGTAGATTCCGATCGCGACGACGACGATCGAGCCGCCCGGGGGCAGCCCCTGCGAGATCGCGAACGCGAACCCGCCGAGCACCGACCCCTGTCCGAACAGGATCGACAGCGCCAGCGTCTCCCGGAAGCCGCGGGCGATCTGGGAGGCAGCCGCGACAGGGATGACGAGCATCGCGGCGACGAGGATCACGCCGAGGATCTGCATGGCGCCGACGACGACGACCGCGGTCATCACGATCAACAGCGTGTTGTACCAGGTGACGTTGAGTCGGGCGACGCGGGCGGCCTGCTCGTCGAAGGTGATAAAGAGCAGTTGCTTGTAGGTGAGCGCGACGACGGCGACGACGGCGACGGTCAGGATCGCGACCAGCCGCGCCCCCTCGGCGGGGATGACGGCCGCGCTGCCGAAGAGGTAGTCGTCGATGCTCACCCCCGAGAAGCCCCCGCGGCCGTAGCTGATGATCAGCGTTCCGATGGCGAAGCTGCCGGTGAGCATGATCGCGATCGGCACGTCGCCGTAGGCGTTCGTCCGCTCGGCGAGGTACTGGACGAGCAACGCGCCGAGGATCGCAACGACGAGCGCGGTGACAAGCAACGAGCCGTCCCAGTCGGTCGTCGCGCTAAAGAGCAGGCCGATGGCGACGCCCGCGAAGGCGGTGTGGGCGAGCGTCTCGCCGATCAGCGCCATCTCGCGGTGGACGAGGTAGGTGCCGACCAGCGGCGCGGCGATGCCGACGAGCACGCCCGCCGCGATCGACCGCAGCATGAAGGAGTAGCCGAAGACGCTCGTTCCGAGGTAGTAGTCGGCCCACATCCCCGCGGTCGTGAACTGGTCGTACAGGGTCCCCGCGTAGGGATACTCCCGGAGCCACTCGAGGGCCAGGAAGGCGAGCATCGCGACCGCGAGCAGGCCCGTCAGCGCGAGTCCGATCCGCTCGAGGCGGCGTCTGGTCGTCCGATTCATCAGTGGTGGTGGTGGACGACCTGTCCGGTCGTTCCGTACGCCTGCTCTAAGGCGTCGCTCTCGACGAACGATTCCGTGTCCCCGTGGTGGAACAGCTCCGTGTTGATACAGGCGATCCGATCCGCCCGATCGGTGACGACGCCGATGTCGTGCTCGATCAGGACGATCGTGATCCCGTCGTCGTTGAGCGAGTCGAGCAGCTTGTAGAACGCGTCGCGGGACTCGGCGTCAACGCCGACGGTCGGCTCGTCCAGCGCCAGCAGGTCGGCCTCGGAGGCCAGCGCCCGCGCGATGTATGCTCGCTGGCGCTGCCCGCCCGAGAGCTCGTTGATCCGTCGCTCGGCGAGGTCGGTGATGCCGACCGTCTCGAGGGCGTCGTCGACGATCGCGCGGTCGTCGTCGGTCAGCCGCGAGTAGCCCGCGCGGGCGAACCGTCCCATCGTCACTGCCTCGCGGACGGTGACGGGCATCGTCCCGCCGCGGCTCGTGGCCTTCTGGGAGACGTAGCCGATGCGCTCGCCCCGGTCGAACGCCTCGACGGGCTGGCCGAACAGCTCGATCCGTCCGCTGTCGGGGCTGTGCAGGCCGAGCATCAGGTGCAACAGTGTCGTCTTCCCCGACCCGTTCGGGCCGACCAGCCCGAGGAAATCGCCCGCCTCGATCGTCAGCGAGACGTCTCTGACGGCGACGGTCTCGCCGTAGGCGAACGTCACGTCCTCCATCTCGACGATCGCGGTCACTGGTATCTCACCCGCGTATCGGACGCGGATAGCCTTATGTCTTCCATTTCGATACCCCTACTCGGCCCCGAGCGCCGCCGCGAGCGACGGGATCGTGATCTCTTCCATCTGCTCGATCCAGCCGTACCCCTGCTCGTTCCACTCCTCGAGGGTCCCCCCGGCGGCCGTGATCGGCGCGGCCTCGGTCGCGTCGGTCTCCTCGAGCAACACCTCGGCCATCTGGGGGAGGTCGCCGTCCGCGCTCTCGAAGGGATCGTAGAGGATCGTCTCGATGCCGTTGTCCTCGATGGCGCCGATCAGCTCCGAGACGTCCTCGCTCGACTCGACCGCGTCGGGGGAGACCCCGACCGGGGTTCGGAGTTCGAACTCGTACCGGTCCTCGAGGTACCCGAACGAGTCGTGGCCGGCGAGGACCGCGACGTCCCGCGTCGCAGCCTCGGCGACGTTCTGGAAGCGCTGGTGGACCTCGTCCAGTCGCCCGGCGTACTCGGCGGCGTTTTCCTCGTACTGGTCGGCGCCGTCCGAATCGACCTCGCCCAGCCCGGCGGCGATCGTTTCGACCATCGACCGGGCGAGAACGGGGTCGACCCAGACGTGGGGGTCGGCGAGCTCGAGCCCGCCCTCGTCGGTGTGCTCGTCGACGACCGCGACCTCGCCGTCGGCCCCGCTCGTGTCCCAGACGACCTCGCCGTCGGCCGCGAGCTCGAAGACCACCGTCGTCTGACCCTCCTCGAGACCCCGGAGCTCGAGGCGGTCCCCGTCGGACTCGATCTCGAGAACGTCCGCGTTCGCGCCGTCGGGGACCGTCGCCTCGAGGGCGAACGGCGCGTCCCCGCCCAGCGGGAGACGACGGCCCTCGACGTCCTCGACGACGCCCTCGAGGGTGACGCTGCCGTCCAGGGGGACGTCGGGCACGTCCCCGTGCCAGTGGCCGTCGTGCAAGGAGGCGACCTCCTCGCCGCTTCGACCGTCGTAGAGTGCGAACCCGCCGACCTCGACGGCCGTCGGATCGCCGTCGTACTCCGCCTCGGGCTCGTGGCCGTGGTCGGTCTCGTGTTCCGTCGAACCGAGCTGCGCTTCGATTCCCTCGAGCGCGTCGATCACCGCGACGTCCTCGGACTCGAGGTCCGCCGCGACGTCCTGGGCCCAGGCGAACTCGGGCGTGTCGAGGTAGACGAACGCGGCCGACTGCGAGATCTCGCGTTGGAGGTCGCTCGGCGGCTCCCAGCCGTGTCCCATCTCGCCCGTTTCTACCGGGTTCTCGACCGTCATCTCGTCGCCGACGACGTGGCTCGTCCAGTCGGCGAGTGCGAAGAAGGCGCCGTAGACCGTCCCCTCGCCGCCGCCATCGGCGGGGGGCTCGTCCAGGCAGCCGGCGAGTGTGCCGAGCGCGAGGGCGCCGGCCCCGGAGCGAAGCACCGCGCGACGTGATCGTGTCATAGACGGAACTACGAGCGGGCGGATAAAAGAGTTATTATATGTTGGAGAGTAGTTAATAACGAGTCGTAGTCACAGCCCGAGAGATAACAAGATTCGGCGGTAGCGGTCGAACCAAAAGTCGTCCGGGACCGCTACGGTGCGGATCGGGACATCGAGGAAGGCCTCACCGCGTCGCACCGACGTGCTACCGGCGTGGGGCGCGGTGCGATAGCGACCGACGTCGAAACGCTGCGGCTCGAGCGATCGACGGCGTTCGGACCGAACGCGTACGGCGGTACGGTTACTCGTTCGCGTGGTTGATCGCGTCGTCGAAGTCGTCGACGACCTCGACCGGGAGCTCGGGGGACTCCCAGCCGAACCGGTCGCCCTCCCAGACCTCCGCGACGATCGCGGTCTCGCCCGGCGCGCGACCGATCAGGTCGACGCGGTCCCGGCGGGGCTCGATCGCGACGGTGTCGTCCCCCTCGACGGCGACCGTCGCCCGAGTCGGTGCGGGGCGTCCGCTCCGAATTCGAGGTCGCCGTCGGCGTCCCCGGCGCGAGCGCCGACCGGGAGTTTACCCTCGAGGGGCAGGACGAGCGGGCCGCCCTCCCAGCGATCCCCGTCGACCGCCGCGAGGAGCGCGCCCGTTTCGGGGTCGATCAGCTCGAACGACTCGACCGCCACGTAGTCCTCGTCGTTCTCGTCGGCGCCGCCCAGACAGCCCGCAAGGCCGAGCGTCGCGAGGGAGCCCGACGCCGCGAGCACCGTCCGGCGGGTTCGCTCAGCGGGCATCGGTCGAAACGTCCCGGCGTGGACTCTCGAGGACGCGAGCAGCGAGCGACGGAGTTGGATACATTACTATATATGTGAATTACCGAAAATGCAAGTACTTTCGGGTCCGGCGACCCTCGCCGCGTGCGGACACGCGCCACTGACTCGTCGGAGACTTACTCGAGCGAGACGTACACGTCCACGCCGTCGAGACGCCGGTAGGCGGGGACCGGGGTGCGGACGACCTCGAAGGCCTCGAGCCGAACCACGAGTCGACCGGGGTCGATCGTCGCCCGGAGCACCGGCCCTCGACTGGTGACGGTGACGTACGGCGGGGCGGGGACCGGGCTGGCCGGCAGTTCGCAGTCGGCCGCCGCCACGGCGTCGGCCAGCAGCGACGCCAGCCCATCGAGCAGACCGGCCTCCTCGAGCCCCGCCCGCAGCGGGGCGACGACCCGGTCGGGATTCGTCGTCCGGGAGGTATCCCAGGGATCGGCGACCCGATCGGCGCAGTCGTCGACCCCGCGGACGACGGACTGCCACTCGGTCTGGATCCGGCGTCGAGCCGCCCTGACTGGGTGGGACACGCACCGGACTGCCACGGGCACCTACTAAGCTCTCACGACTTTCCGACGCTAACGCTCCCGGATCGTCCCGATCCGCAACGTCTCGATCCGGGAGGCGGCCTCGTGGATCGCCTGTTTCCACTCGGGGTCGTCGCGAACGTCGAGCTCCGATCGGAGGCGCTCGTTCTCGTCTTCGAGCGTTCGGACCCGACCGTCGAGCTCGTCGACCCGGTCCTCGAGGTGGTAGCGACGGCTCCGATGGGCCTGCAGGTCCTGACGGATCTTGTTGCGCTCCCGCCGGAGCTCCCCGACCTCCCGGCGCAGTCGGTCGTTGGTACGTCGGCTCCGTTCGAGTCGTCGCTTCCGGGCGATCGACTCGTCGTCGTCGTCCTCAAGGGTGAGCCGACCCGACCGGGTCGCGTTGACGACCGCGCCGACCAGCAGGATTAGCCCGCCGAAGTACAGCCAGGTGAGCAACAGCAGGATCGCACCGACCGGTCCGGCCGCGTCCGATCCGGAGGCGACGGCGACGTACACCTGGAACAGCGACTGGAGCGCGGCCCAGCCGACCGCGGCGACGACGACGCCGGGAACGATCTCGCGGACGGAGACGTCGACGTCGGGGAAGAAGTAGTACATCGGGAGGAACGCGAACGTGAGTCCGACGATCAGCAGAATCGGGTTCAGCACTCCGATGAACGGAACGTCGGGCAGAACCGCGAACGCGGTCGTCGCGCCTGCGGCGGCCAGCAGCGCGATTGCGATCGCGCCGAAGACGACGAACGCGTCCCGTAGCTGCTCGAGAAAGGAGTTCTCGGCCGCCGACTCGTAGATCTCCGAGAACGCGGTGTCGAGCCCCCGGAAGATCTTCAGGGACCCCCAGATCAGCGTGACGAGTCCGATGATCGACGCGCCGGCCGACCCCGTCGATCCCTCGATCCCGTCCTCGAGGATCACCTGACCGCTCTCGGGAAGGAACCCCTCGGTCGTCGCGCTGACCTCGGTGGCGAGTTGCTCGTCGCCCACGACCGAGACGAGAAAGAACACGAGCACGAGCAGCGGTATCAGCGAGATGAACGCCTGGTAGGCGATACTCGCGGCCATGAACGTCACGTTCTTCTCCTGAATGCCGCCCACGACCGATTTCGCGGCTGCGATCCCGCTACGAGCGGTAGCTGACATACGGAGACGGTTCCCCTCGAGACCGATAGATCAACGGCTTGCACGGGCGACGGCTCCGACTCGAAGATCGCCGATACCGAAGTATAAAATCGGCTACTGGGAAAAAATCTTTTCCGATACGGAAAAATGGTTTTTTCATGGGAAATCTTTAAGTGAGGCGCGGTCGTATTCGGTAGTACGATGAGCACCCAGAAAACCGTCCGACAGTCGGCCGACGCCGTCGAGGAGAACGAGCTCCGGCTCGATCAGGAGAAAGCCGAGCAGGTCGTCGAAGCGCTGAACACCGAACTCGCGAACGCGTACGTACTGTACCACCAGCTGAAGAAACACCACTGGGTCGTCGAGGGAGCGGAGTTCCTGCCGCTGCACGAGTTCCTCGAGGAGGCCTACGAGCACGTCGAGGAGGGTGCCGACGTGATCGCCGAGCGCGCCCAGGCGCTGGGCGGGGTTCCCGTCTCCGGTCCCTCGAACCAGGAGGAACGCGCGACCGTCGAGTTCGAGGGCGAGGACGTCTACGACGTCCGCACGATGTTCCAGAACGACCTCGAGATGTACGGGGACATCATCGAGTCGATGCGCGACAGCATCGAACTCGCTGAGAACCTGGGCGACTACGCGAGCGCCGAGATCCTCCGCGAGATCCTCGTCACCCTCGAGGACGACGGCCACCACTTTGAGCACTACCTCGAGGACGACACCCTCGTGCTCGAGGAAGCGACGAAGTAATCGGCGGGCGAGCGATTCGGTCGGCTCTCTTTGCTCAGCGAGAGAATCCCGGCGTTTCCGCCGTCAGCAGAGATTTCTGATTGTCCGTCAGACGCCCTCTGACGACCGGGCGTGAATCGCGTCACTCAACGACACGAGTTTCGAGGAGCGTCTTTCCGTCCGCCGCAGGCGACAGCGTCGGCTCTCGTTCGAGTCGAGGGGTTCGTGAGAACCGAACGCGCGCTATGGCTCGAGGTCGACGGCGGAGTCCGTCGCGATCCAGCCGTCCTTGTTGTCGCGTTCGGTGATCACGAGCTTGCCGGGACGGGGCTCGTGACTGCAGACGATAGCGGTCGGCTCGTCGTCCGGCTCGGCCGTCTCCGTTTCTTCGTCCCTGCGGGCGGGTACGTCCATTACGAGCGATTAGGGAGACCTAAATCTAAAAGGTTTTGGTTGGCCTAAGACTCGGGGAACGCCCCCCACTTCGGAGCATCCGTCCGTCGGGCGTACTTTCAAACCCGAGCCCGTCGTAGCCGCGCGCATGGAGTTCGACGTCGTCCGGGGCGACATCGCCGAACAGTCCGCCGACGCGCTCGTCAACGCCGCCGGTACGAGCCTCGAGATGGGCTCCGGCGTCGCCGGCGCACTCCGACGCGGGGCCGGCGCGGAGATCAACGAGGAGGCCACCGAGCAGGGGCCGATCGACCTCGGCGAGGCCGCCGTCACCGACGCCTACGACCTCGACGCCGAGTACGTGATCCACGCCGCGGCGATGCCCCACTACGGCGATGGGCGGGCGACCGCCGAGAGCATCCGCGAGGCGACCCGCAACGCCCTCGAGACGGCCGACGAACTGAACTGTCGGTCGCTCGTGATCCCGGCGCTTGGCTGTGGCGTCGCCGGGTTCGATCTCGAGGACGGCGCCGCGATCATCGGCGAGGAGATCGACGCGTACGACCCGAGCGTCCTCAAGGACGTGCGGTTCATCGCCTACAGCGAAGCGGAGTACGACGCGATCCGCGCGGCGACCGGGCGAGCCGAGCGATCGAAGACGGCCGGATCGAGCGAATCCGACCGGTAACCGAGCCGCGACGAACCGTCCGCGAGCGACCGAAGCCGAGCCCCGACGCCGGCTCGAGTCGAGTGCGACGACCGATTCCGCCGTCAGTCGAGGGTGTGGATTCCCCCCGGTTGGGAACGGGTTCTAGTTTTACTTCCCGGGGCGTCGGAGTGTCGGCCGGAGAACAGCCATGTACGATACGATTCTCGTTCCGACTGACGGGAGCCAGCAGGCGGCTCGCGGCGTCGACCACGGGCTTGACATCGCCGAGCAGTACGGCGCATCCGTCTCGTGTCTCTACGTCGTCGACGAACGGCGCCACGGCCGACCGGCGGCGCTCAGTAGCGTCGAGGCCGAACACGAGAAAGTCGAGGACGAAGCGACCGAACTGCTCGAGGAGATCGCGGATCGCGCGCGCGACGCCGGACTCGAAGCCGACTACGAGTGTCGTCGCGGCCTCCCCTGGGAGGAGATCATCGCCCACGCGGAACAGCGAGACGCCGACCTGATCGTGATGGGACGGCGGGGAGCGACCGACGACCGCCGGACGCCGCTGGGAAGCGTCACCGAGCGAGTCATGCGTCGGACCGAAATCCCCGTCCAGGCGGTGTGAACTGGACTGGGGAAGAGCGCGACGCGGGCAATCGAGAGACGACACCGTCGCCTCGACGCGACGCTCGAGGGGACGCGTTCGCTCAGGACATCGAGAGGCCGCGGATCTCGACCGAATCGCCGTCCTCGACGCGGCCGATGACCCGCCCGTCGGTGGCGTCGACCAGCCCGTCGGCCCGGTCCTCGGGGACGGCGACGACGAACCCGGTGCCCATGTTGAACGTGCGGTGCATCTCCTCGTCGGAGACCTCGCCCTCGTCTTGGACGAACCCGAAGACCGGCTGGGCCGGCAGCGGATCGTCGATTACGTACCGGTGCTCGCCCATCCGCGAGAGGTTGGTCCAGCCGCCCCCGGTGACGTGGGCCGCGGCGCGGGCGCCGTGGTCGCGCATCGGCTCGAGCAGGTCGGCGTAGATACGGGTCGGTCGCAACAGCTCCTCGCCGATCGTCACGTCGGGGTTGGGCGGGAACGGGTCAGCGTACTCGTGGTCGCGGGTGACGGCCTCGCGGGCCAGCGTCAGCCCGTTCGAGTGGATCCCGTTCGAGGGGACGCCGACGAGCGCGTCGCCGACTCGCGCCTCGCCCTCGAGGATCGCGTCCTTGTCCGCGAGCCCGGCGCAGGTGCCCGCGAGGTCGAACCCGGAGACGACCTCGGGCATGACCGCCGTCTCGCCGCCCAGCAGCGTGAGGTCGGCCTCCTCGAGACCGACGGCCAGCCCCTCGCCGATCTCGTTGGTGAGGTCGTCGTCGGGCTCGTCGATCGCGAGGTAGTCGACGAAGGCGACGGGTTCGACCCCCGCCGCGACGAGGTCGTTGGCGTTCATCGCGATGCAGTCGATCCCGATCGTCGAGAAATCCCGAACGGCCTCGGCGACCAGTAGCTTGGTGCCGACGCCGTCGGTCGCCAGCGCGAGGTAGCGATCGCCGATGTCGAGCAGGCCGGCGTACTCGGTCGTCAGATCGCTGCCGAAGGCCTCGAGCAGCGCCGCCGTGGCGTCCTCGCTGGCCTCGATGTCGACGCCCGTCTCGGCGTAGGTCAGTCCCTCCGTCTCGCTCCCCTCGTCCGCGTTGTCGGTCATACCTCAACGACTGCCAGGGCCGAGCAAAAGGCCACCGGTCCGCTGTACCGATTTCCCGGTGCGACCGTCAGGTGGCTCGCGGTTGGGCCGCCACTGACGTACGGCGGTCCGTCTCAGAAGGGGAACCCGAAGACGAGGTAAAACCCCGCTAGCAGGACCAGGCTCAACCCGAAGACGGCCCCGAAGATCGACCGGTTCCACTCGAGGACCGACTTCCCGTCCAGCGAGCCGATCGGGATCAGGTTGAACGCGGCCAGAAAGAGGTTGATGAGCACCCCGAGGTGCCCGGCGAGACCGAACAGTCCGGGGAGGAGCATCAGCGGCAGGAACAACAGCGCGAGCAGGTGGTTGGTCACCGGGCCCGCGAGCGCGATCAGGCCGTTCTCCCGGACGGTGATGCGGCCGCGGTGGTAGACCGCACCCGGGGCCGCAAAGAGAAAGCCGATCAGCGCGCTCATGATCGCCAGAAACAGCATCTGGTAGTCGGCGCGAAACTCGGCGGTCTGGCCGTGCTCGATCGCGACGACCTTGTGGGCCAGCTCGTGTAACAGGAAGGCGACGCCGACGGTGACGAAGCTCAGTCCGACCATCGTAACGAAGACGCCGGCGTCGGCGCCCGCGTGGATCGGCGCCAGCAACAGCGCGAACGCGACGCTCAGGACGGTCCAGGCGAGCGCGAGATCGAACAGCTCCCTGTCGCTGAACGTAAGCTCCGAGGTCCGCTCGTTCGGGTAGCTCACGTCACCACCCCCCGAATGAGCTCGAGGCTGTTTCGAGCCCCGCGGAACAGCTCGTTCATCAGGGCGTCGACGCCGCCGATGTCCTGTCCCAGCCACGGAATAACCACGATGAAAAACAGGAAGGTCGCGACCATGCTGCCGATGTTCGTCAGCGCGACGATCATGATCAGCCTGAACAGCGGAACGTCGAACATCTCCTCGAGCGCCTCGCCTATCGGGCGGTCGGCGTCGCCGATGATCTCGTTGAGCCGTCCGACGTCTCGGACGTTGACCGGGCGGTACCTGAGCTCGACGTAGCCGGCGAACCAGCCCGGCGCCAGCAGCGGGTTGATGCTCGTGAGCCAGGCCACCGCCCCCCCGACGCCAGCGCTGATCCAGCGCGCGCCCGCGAGCCGGGCCAGCGCGAACGCGAAGATCCCGTTGAACGCGAACCACGCCAGGAACAGCCGGAGCAGGAAGGCGTTCTGGACGCCGGCCATGACCAGCAGGAAAAAGAAGCCGACGAAGGCGACCGTTACCAGATAGCCGACGATCTTCAGCGGCGAGAATCGCCGCTCCGACGCGGTCCCGGTTAGCGACTCCATCGGGGGTAGCTCTGTGGGGTTGCGGAGGTAGCGTTCGATGCCGGCCTTGTGGCCCGCGCCGACGACGGCGACGACGTGGTACCCCTGCTCGCGGAGCCCGTGGAGCTTGTGGGCGATGTAGGCGTCGCGCTCGTCGATCAGGGCCTCGGCGCCGCGAGGACTGAACCGGCGGAACTCCTCCATCATCGCCGCGACGACGTCGCCGTCGGTCATCTCCTCGATGTCGATCTCCTCGAGGTCGTCGGTGTCCTCGGCGAGGCCGTCGAGGACGAACCCGACGATCGCTCCGAGGGAGACGCCGACGCCGAGCCCCGCGACGGCGCCGACCCCGCCCCGGAGGGCGTACCCGCCCCAGCTCTCGAAGCCGCCCGGGGAGAGCGGCCCGAGGGCGACGTCGGCCGCGACCAGCGCGAGACAGCCGACGAGCCCGATCGCCGCCCCCGCCAGCAGCCGCAGCGAGAATCCGCTGACGAGCCCGCCCGCGTAGCGTCCGGCCGACTCGAGCGAGGGCAAAAAGAGCAGGCCCAGCGCGAGCCCGCCGGCGAGTCCGGTTCCGGCCGCGCCGACGTATTGCAACGTCGCGGCGTCGGTAACGCCGAGGGCGAAGAGCCCGCCGAGACCGAAAAGCGGCGCGAGGAAGGCACCGAAAACGAGCCCGAAGAAGGCGCCGAGCACCGCACCGAAGGTCAGCCCGATCGTCCGCGGATCGGTGACCCCGAGCGCGAGCCCGCCGACCATCTTGAGCTTCTCGGCAACCGACAGCCGCGTCCAGAACCGCTGGATCGTGATCTGGATGTCCCGATCGACCAGCGCGACGCCGCTGCCGTTTCGCTCGGCGGCCTCGATGGCGGCACGCATGTCCGCCCCGGGCTCGATGTCGAACCGACTCCCCAGCCGCGACTGAACGTACGACAGCATCCAGTAGGCCAGAAACTGGAAGACGGTGTTGCCCGAGAGCAGATCCGTCGCTTCGATATCGTCCGGGGCGCCGCCTTGCATCTGGCGGTACCGGTTCTCGTCGAGCTCGACGGCAACGACGTCCGGCTTCCGCTCGTCGACGGTCTCGTGGACCTCGTCGACGCTCGCCTGCGAGACGTGGGCGGTCCCGAGGACGTCGACGGAGCCCTGCCCCCCGCCAGCGGCGTCGGGGGGCTCCGGGACGTCGGCGTCGCCTGCATCACTCATTAGGCGTGTCAACTCGGCGCCGACTTTTACCAGTATCGAAGGCGTGAGTGTGTGACACGCACCTGCGGGCGCCGTCCGGCACGCCTAATTGCCGACGCCGGCAACTCCACCGCAATGACCGATCTACTCGAGACGCTGATCGAGAACCGCGAGATGGTCCAGCCCAACCACGCGAACATGCTCGAGACCGCCCACGGCGGAAACGTGATGAAGTGGATGGACGAGGTCGGCGCGATGTCCGCGATGCGCTTTTCGGGCGAGACCTGCGTCACCGCCCGCGTCGATCAGATGAACTTCGAGCGCCCGATCTCGGTCGGCGACACCGCCTACATCACGGCCTACGTCTACGACGCGGGCACCTCGAGCGTGAAGGTTCGCCTGCTCGCCGAGCGCGAGGACCTCCGGACCCGCGAGCGCGAGCGGACCACCGAATCGTACTTCGTCTACGTCGCGATCGACGAGGAGGGGCGACCGACGAGCGTGCCGGAGCTGACCGTCGACAGCGACGAGGGAGAACGGCTCCGTCGGGCGGCTCTCGAGGGCGAAACCGACTGAGTTACTGGGAAGAGCTAAATCGCCGCTGCGCCAACCGTACACATGGTTGCGCTGGAGACCGTCTTCGAGCTTCTCGGAAACGAACGCCGCAGGTACGCCCTCTACTACCTCTACGAGCGGGACGGCCCCGTCGCGATCGAGGACGTCGTCGAAACGGTCGAGCGATGGGAGGCCGACGGGGAGGGGGTCGGCCTCGAGGACGGCTCCTTCGAGGAGATCGCCCTAGAGTTGCAACACCGCCACCTGCCCCGATCGGCCGAGGTCGAGTTCGTCCAGTACGACCCGAACCAGAACGTCGTCCAGATCACCGGTTCGCCCCCGGAGTTCGACGCGTTCGTGACGATCGCGAAACTCCTCGAGAGCCCGGGCGAGTAAGTTACCCACGACTTCACAGTAGTTGCTGAAGTGACCAAGCGACGATTGTCGTTGTCCTCGTTGTCTCGATATGGTCGAGACAACTGAGGCAACGCAGGTGACTCGCGCAGCGTCGTCACTGCTGTTTCCTGAACTTGAGTTCGGAATCGCTGCTAACACCACATAT